>DASYDW010000143.1 GCA_036499395.1 Pirellulales bacterium | reverse complement strand
GCGACCATGCTCACGCAACCAAAGCCCGAGTTGTGTACGCAGTCCCTGTTCGATCTCGGTCTGCTGAATCCGCATTTGATGCGCGCTCAAACCGAACAGGACGATCTGTCCGAACACGATCGCAACGAGCCAGCCCAGCGCTACCGGATGCCAACCGGCGACACGGACATTACGGTTTGCTGCTTCGGCACTAAATCCCGCGCTTCGACGGCGCTGCAGGGCGCCGGACAGGGTGATCGCGCCGCGCACCAGCGCCACCATGCCAAACAAGGCTGCCGGCGGCAGATACCACGGCGCGGGAAACAGCATGAACGTGAAGTATCCAACCGCAATCGTAAATGCTAGCGACGCCGCGCGCCCCAGCCGATCCTCGACCGGAAACAGCCAGTAGACGCAGCAAAAAATGCTGGCCGCGCTCGTCAGTCCATTGATAGCCCACATCGCAGGATGCGACTCGAGCCATTCCCCCTCGGGCGAGAACGCGTAAATCGGGCGAAAAATCGCGCTGGCCTGACTCAGGGCGATTTGCAGCAAATTATCAAGCATCACCGTAAGCCGCGCCGCCTGACCGCCGGGGACGAATCCCTTCGCGATCACGGTTTGTGGAACGGGAGAGCCGTAATACCACCAGGCCCACGCTACCCAGGGACTGTACAGCACAGCGCACACAACGGCGCTCTTGGCCAGCGACACGCATAGCCGGCGCCGGTCGAGGCGAGCGAAGAAGAAATCTCCGGCGACAAGCGCGGCGATATAGACAACCGCATCAGGCCGTGACCACATCAGTCCCGCCCAGCAGACGCCGCGTGCCATCCAAAGATCGGCATCATCGCGAATCCATAAGGAAATCGCGGCAGCGAGAAAAAATAGCAGAAAGGCAGTCTCCATCCCGTTGGCCGTGAAAGCGACCGCCTTCAAATCAAAACAGTAAAGCAGCGCCAGGCACCAGGCGCTCGCCGGGTAAGAAGGCGTCTCTCTGCCGACACGGCGCACGAGAAAAAGCGCACCTGCGGCAAAGGCCACGGCCGACAACACGCGATACAGCCACAGCGTCGCCTGAGCCGAGCCTTGCCCGGTGGCCAGGCTGCAGGCGGCCAATAGCAGCACATTCACCGGCGACGTGAAACCATGCACGCGCTCTCCGGGATTGAACAGCAGCCCGTCGCCGTTCAACAGATTCTCAGCATGCCGCAAAGTGATGTACGAATCTTCCCAGACTTGTTGAGTGAACAACGAGTAGCAAAGTGGCACGATCATCGCCATCGCAACGGCAAACAGCGTGACGCCCGCCGACGGCGCCCCGACTGAAACGGCCGCACGGCGAACGCGCGGCATCACTGCTTCGGCTGGCTTTGTGCCGGTTCGCTGCCCGATAGCCTCCCCCTCGTCGCTCATACTGCTTTCTTCATACTTTTCTTGCTTGGACCGCGTCGTGCGAACGCCAATAACGTACAACTCTTGATAGACGCTCGGATTCTCGTCAACCAATAATGCCTTCGTCGGTCGCGACTGGCAACTCGAACCCGGGATACCTTGGTCGGGGGAGATCGCCTTGCGAAGACTTCCTGACCGCGGGACCGTGGTACAGCGACGATTATGCCGGCTCGACGAGGAACACCGTCAGCGAGCGCGGTCCGTGAGCGCCGATCACGAGCGATTGCTCGATATCAGCCGTCTTCGAGGGGCCGGAAATAAAGACGCCCAAGCTGGAGCTGCCCACACTCAGCCGGGCGTAGGCCTCGTGCATATTGTGTACGATCTGATCCGCCGGCAGCACCAGGGCCAGATGTTGCACGATGAAATAGATCGCCCGATGGCGGATCCGCTCGTCCGTCACCCAAGCGGCGCCATTCTCGGCAACGCCGAATTCGGCGGGCATAATCGCCCAATCGACCGATTCCAGTTCGTGCGGGTCAGCGATGGTGGCCAAATCGCAATTCGCCGCGACGCCGGCTACATGCGACACGATGCCATTAGCATTCGCGAACTCAGGCCGAGCATTTAAGATCGGCGCAATCTCGTCGGTCGAGCGCACCCGTACCGCACGCCCCCCTACCCCGGCCAACTGGCTTTCGAATTGCGCCAGCGGATCGGCGAAGCGCAACCACGTGCGATCGAGGCTAGGTAGTTCGGCCGTGGGCACGCGCTGCGCGCGGATTGATTTAAGAATTTCGTTGCGACTCATGGCGACGGCGCTCGGCGTATTGCTCACCAAAACTCTTGGCCGGGAAGTCCGGCAGCTCGCGTTGCTTTCCCCAGGCATTCAGACCGTTGTAAATCATGAACCGCGGCAACAGTGGTGTCAGCCAGCGCGCCACCCGTCCCGCCAGGCGATACAGGGCCGGACGGCGGAAAACAAAGCTCATCGCTTGCATGCCCAACCGTTTCGAACGGGAGAGCAATCCTTGGTGCGCCAGTTCGCGCCGCCAGGTGAGCAATTGATGATGCAAGTCGATCTTCACCGGACAGACGTCGCTGCATGAACCGCACAAGCTGCACGCTTGCGGCAGGCTGTAGAACATTTTCGGATTGCGGGACGGGGCCAGGATCGAGCCGATTGGGCCAGGCACCGAAGTTTGATAGCTATGACCGCCGCTGCGCCGATAGACCGGGCAGGTATTCATGCACGCGCCGCACCGAATGCAATTCAACGAACGGCGAAACTCGTCACTCGCCAGAATGTCGCTGCGCCCGTTGTCGACCAGCACGATGTGCAGCTCGCCGCCGGGTCGCGGGCCATGAAAGTGCGAACTGTACGTCGTAATCGGCTGTCCGGTGGCTGAACGCGCCAAGAGCCGTAGGAACACGCCCAGGTCTTGCGCGCGTGGAACCAGCTTCTCGATTCCCATCGAGGCAATGTGCAACGTCGGCAGCGACACGCCCAGGTCGGCATTCCCTTCGTTGGTGCAGACGACAAAACCGCCCGTTTCCGCGATCGCGAAATTCACGCCCGTCAGTCCTGCCTCGGCCTGCACGAATTTCTCGCGCAAATGCTGGCGGGCTGCCTCGGTCAGGTAGTTCGGATCCGTGGCGCCCGCCGTGGTGCCCAGGTGCTCGTGAAAGATCTGGCCGACGTCTTCTTTCTTCTTGTGGATCGCGGGCAGGACAATGTGACTTGGCGATTCGCCAGCCAGTTGCACGATCCGCTCGCCGAGATCGGTATCGACGACCTCGATGCCGTGCCGTTCGAGGAACGGATTCAGGTGGCATTCCTCGGTCAACATCGATTTGCTTTTAACCAATCGCTTGACACCGCGATCACTTAGCAGCTTGAGCACGATTTCGTTGTGCTCAGCCGCGTTGCGCGCCCAATGCACCACCGCGCCACGGCGTGTCGCCTCGCGCTCGAATTGCTCTAGATAATCGGCCAGCCGCGATACGGTGTGAGCCTTGATCTGGGCGGCGCATTCACGCAACTCTTCCCATTCCGGCACCGACTGCGCGGCCTTGTCGCGCTTCGCGCGGACAAACCACAGGGTTTCATCGTGCCATTTCGCGCGCGGCGCATCGGCTACGAACGCGGCGGCGAGCGGTGCATGATTCATTTCGAATGCCCCGCCAGGATTTCGGCGATATGCATCACACGCAGCGGTTTTCCCTGACGACGGATCAAGCCAGCCATGTGCATCAGGCATGACATGTCATTGGCCGTGAGGACTTCGGCCCCCGCGGTCAGATGATCGTGAATACGATCGTTCCCCATCATGCACGAGACGGCTTCTTCGGCCACGGCGAATGTACCGCCAAAGCCGCAACATTCGTCGGGGCGAGCGAGCGTCACCAGTTCCAGACCGTCGACCATTTGTAATAGCCTTTGCGCCTTGCCAAACGCAGGTGCGACCAGTTCGCTCGAACTCGCCAGGCGCAGTTCGCGCAGTCCGTGGCAACTTTGGTGCAAGCCGACGCGGTAAGGAAAGCGATGGTCGACACGCGACGTATCGGCGACATCGACCAGGAACTCGCATAGCTCGAACGTCTTCTTCTTCAGTTCCTCGAAGCCAGGCTGCCCGGCCAGGTATTCGTCGTAGTGACAGCGCACCATGGCGACGCAACTTCCCGACGGGGCAACGACGTAGTCATAGCCCGAGAATATCGCCAGAAATCGTTCGGCCAGCGGCCTTGCCTGTTCGGTGCAACCGGTATTGGCCATCGGCTGTCCGCAGCAGGTCTGATCCGCCGGATATTCGACGCCATATCCGGCCTGTTCGAGCAAATCGACCGTGGCCAGGCCGACCTGGGGAAACAGTTGGTCAACGTAGCAAGGGATGAACAGACCGACGGTTGGCATCAGGCAGCTTCGCGAGAGCGGGAAAAGGCAGGCCACCTCAGTATAAATGGCCCAACAGCCGCCGGGAATGAGCGCCCGTCACGCCGTGCCAAGGCCTGACCGATGCCCCGCGCACTAGCGAAATCGCGATCCCGCCGGATCATGCCGTGGGCTGGGGCGCCAACCGTCGGGCTTCGTCGAGAAGGACGGTCAGGCTGTCGATGCGAATCGGCTTTAATTCGTGCCGTTGAAAGCCCGCCTCGAGGCAGCGGGCAACGATTTTCGCATCACCATAGCCGCTCAGGGCGACCAGCAGCGGCGGCGCGATTTCCAGCTCGCGAAGGCGCTCAACGACCTGAAACCCGTCCATGCCGGGCATCGCAAGATCCAGCAGAACAAGATCGGGGCGCAGCTCACGCACCATATCGAGGCAAGCCTGGCCATCTTCGCAGCCTGTCGCCTCGCACTGCAGATTCTCGAGCAGCTTGACGAGCACATAACGGCCATCAGGCTCGTCGTCGACGACCAGCGCACGTACCGGCGGATATCCAGCTCGTTCCATAAAACATCCCTGTTTACGCAACGGACGATCCGTTGGACCTGCTTTCAGAAGCAAAAGCGATCCGCAGAACCCGGTCCCTCGGCGTAATGCACAAACGAGCCTACCAATTGCCAATTCCGCGTGGCAAGCGTTTTGCGCACTTCCCTGCCGAATGGCATAGGACAACGGCCGTATTGAACACGTGGTTCAATTGCGACCAACTAACGGAGGGGAAAGCAAATTCGCTTCACGACGCATCGCGAAGGGAAAAAGCACCGCGTGTAAACGCCCCGCATCGCGCGCACCAACAGCGTGAAGCTAGCAGTTGCGATCGCTCTATATTATTTCCGCAGGTCGTAACAGACGATTACGTCCCCTTCGCGGACATAGAGCTTGCCATCCAGCACGACCGGGTGCGACCAGCTCGGACGCTCGCCGCTGCCGGGCACCTCGAAATGGCCGGCCTCTTCAAAGCCCTCGGGCGAAGCTTTGACCAGGGTCATCGTGCCGTCGGCGTAATGGATGTACAGGTGGCCGTCGGCGGCCGCCATCGACGCCGAATCATGTCCACTGCCGCGTGACTTCCATTTGACCTCGCCGGTCAAGAGATCCGCGCACCAGGGGATACCCCGATCTTCCGAATCGCCAAACAAGTAGTTGCCGACCAGAACGACACCACCGTGCTTGTTGCCCAACTCTTGCTTCAGCGGATAGACGACTTCGATCGACACTTCTCCGGCCGCGCCCGGAACCTGCTTCAGTAACGCCCCGCCCCGACCGTATCCGGCCACGAAGAAAACCAGGTCGTCGCGGACAATCGGCGTGGGAATCACGGCCGTGGTCTGATCGATATCAAACGTCCACAGCAGCTTGCCATCCTCGGCACGGACACCCATCGCACCACTGCCGGTGTCCTGGACGTAGACGCGCGTACCACCGACGTTAGCGACCACGATCGAGGAATGCCCTGCCCCACGATCCTCGGCCCGCGACGTGGTCCAGCGCGTCGCGCCCGTCATTTTGTCGAGCGCCACCATCGTATTCGTCGGTCCGCCCGGGGTGCATACCAGCTTGTCGCCGTCGATCAGAACCGATTCGCTGTAGCCCCAGCCGTCGGCCTTCTTGCCTTCGAAATCCTTCCTCAGATCCTTGCGCCACAGTTCGTGCCCATCGGTCTGGCAGCAGACCAGCACCCCGTGCGGAGTGACCACATAAACGCGATCACCATCCACGGTGGGCGTACTGCGCGAGCTCTGCCAGGTCGGCTTTCCTTCGGTCCAGGGCGCGCCGGTCTTGGCTTTCCAAAGTGGCTTACCATCCGTCTGATCGAAGCAGACCAGAAATTCGTCCGGGTCTTCGGACGTCGACGGAGCGTCACCGAGTGTGTAGATGCGTCCGCCTGCAATCGCCAGGCTCGAATATCCGCGCCCCGCGCCGGCCGCCTTCCACAGGAGCTTCGGTCCCCCTTCAGGCCAGGCCGTCAGCAGTCCCGTATCAGGCGCGGCCGCCGAACGAGTCGAACCGCGAAATGTCGGCCAACTGTCGCCGGGTGAGGCCGCGTGGACCAGCGTGGCAATTTGTGAAATGAACATCCCAGCCACGGCAATCAGCAAACCACGACGAAACATTGGTTGTCTCCCAGCGAATCGATGGGCCTTCCTGCTCAAATGGCAGGGGCAAGTCTTTGACAATCTCGCGCACGATCTGCCCAATAAAAACACCGCTGGTCACGAACCCGGGGGTCGTGGCGGTTCGAAAAAGTTTACGGTTGGGAAAAAACGGAGCGGGGCGGGCGATGCAAAATGGGCGGGCTAAAAACGGTTTGCCAGAGCGCCGCGCTTTTTCGGGCTGGCGCTCGGCGGCAGGCTGTCACCGTGATCTTACAGCGACTTCACATACTCTATCAAATCCGCCAGCTCGTCGGCGGACAACTCCCCCCTGCCGGTGACATTCTGGGGGGCGTGCAAGTCTCCGAGGACATCGGCCAGGCTTTGGGCCCGACCGTGGTGCAGCAGCCGAACCTTGCGCGAGACAAACCGCAGCGAAGGTGTATTGAACGTCGGGTAGACGTCCTTCGGGGAACCCAGGCCGACGTCGTGCAGTTGGTTGTCGGTGAACTCACGCCCTTGATGGCAGGTCGAGCAACCCGCCTTCTCGCCGCGAAAGACCAGCTCGCCGCGCCGCGCAGCCTCGGAAAGAGATCCGTCGGGATTCCGGTACGAATTCGGCGGCGGGGGCAAAGCTTGCAAAAACGCCACGACGGCCTGCACGTCATCGTTCGTTGGTTCCGGCCCCAGCATCGTTTCGGTAATCGATTTATGAACCGCGGCGCCGAGATTCTCTTGCCAGCCGTGCCATGTCCAAGGGGCCGTTTGCGAGACGTTGTATAGCCCCGGCACCGTCTTGAAGGTGCCGTAGCTGCCGTCATTCTTGGTGTCCATCGTGACGGCGTTGCTTCCTCCCTCGTAATGGCACGTATGGCAGGCATACCATTGGTCGAGGCTGCGCGCCGCATCGTAGAAGATCGCGGCCCCTTGCCGCTCAACCGAGGGCTCGTCCGGGCCGCCAAGCGAAATCTCTTGCGCAATCGCGCGCCGCTGGAGCTCGACGATCTGCAGGCTGTTCAACAGATAATTCGCCACAATCGCACGCCGGCCATCTTTCGTGATGCGCAGGCCCATCGGGCGTCCGCCCAGCGTGACGCGATAAAAGCGCTGTGGATCTCGAGCTAGTTCTCGATCTATATGATCTCCCGGTCCGCCGGTGGATTGGAATGGCAACCCCTCGAGGCGATACGCCAATAGTTCGTGCGTGCCCGACCCCGTTGAATACATCCATTGCCCGTCGTTACTCAGTGCAAGTCCGTGCGGATCGCTGACGGCTTTGCCAGGCGGGTCGAGCGTGATCGCTTCGCGCAACGTTTGCTCGTCCATGCGTAACCGCGCGATTCGCGAGCCCAGCACCCAGCCGCGCTGGACGTTGCGTTCTTCGATTGGGTTGTGGCGGTAAATCATCCATGGGACGTAAACCCACTCTCCGTCGGCCGAGACCTGCATGTGCCCCGCGTTGATGCCGCCATACTCATTCAAAAACAGCATCTTGCGGGCTTGCGTGTCGACGACCGCGATGGCGCGATCACCATTGCAATTCACCGCCAGACGCGCGCCATCGGGCGACAGCGCCACGTACCGCGGCCATCGTCCGACCGGAATCCGCGCCGCAACTTGATTGGTTTCCAAGTCAACGACCGCGACTTCCGCGGCCATGCTCAAGGCGACATACGCAGTGCGGCCATTGGGCGCGATCGCCACGCCGGCCGGCTCGAATCCGAGCGAAATCTTTTCCACCGGCTCAAGCGTCGCGCCGGACCAGCGAAATCGTTCTAACGTGCCGCTGTAACTGCAACTGACGAGCAATGTCTCGCCCTGCGCGGCGATGGTCGAAGGATGGGCGCCGCAAGGCACCTCTATCGCAACCCGGCCGCTAGCAAGATCAACAACCGATAGGCTGGCCGAAGTCTCATTGGCCGTGACCGCCCATTGCTCATCGGCTGAAAGGACCACATCAACAGGCGAACGATCGGGCGGGCGAGAAGTTCCCTGCGCGACGGCCAATGACAACGACCAGGGCGCAAGCCAATACGCGCCGCAGAGACCGGCAACCACCAGCAGCAACGTCGACGTGAATAGCAGGCGAACACGTGTCATGGCGTGCGTTGGGTGTCCGCCTCGGAATGCTGTCGAAAATGTTGACCGGTCCCGTATGCCGCAACAATTGGTTTATCGTAGCTCAACCCGGCCTGCCACGACTAGGTGCAAGACACCCCGTGCGGGCCAGAGTCATACCTTTGGAACCTGGAATATGCCATTGAGAGGCAATCTATCGGCAGCCAAACCGCCGGTTACGGTAAACGAAGAAGACGGCGCAGACAGGTGGTCATTTTTTCGCCGCGCTGATTCCCTAACGATCTTCACGGCAATCTCACAATTATGGAGACGATTACGCCCCAAGACCAGGTTGCCTTCCCAGCACGACCCCAGTACCCTTAGGAGCAATGGATGCGAGGGGCTGCCAGGATCGGGGATGATCGCTGGCCTCAACAATCGTCGGCACGCCAACAAACTTTTTTTGCCCACTCCCAATTTTGCATGAACCATCGTCCGTGGCGTGCGTACTTGCTGCGGACCGTTTTGGATTTGAGCGAACTGTCCTGCCGCTAGCATTTGCTCGCATTTTGTTCCGCACCGGGCAACGCGGAATTTTGTTCAGCTCTGCGTTACTTTCTATCCTTTTGTGGAGATGTAACTCGTCATGAAGAAAGCTTTGACTATCTGCCTGACCCTGGCGTTGGCCGCTGGTGTAGCCGTGGCCGCCGAACTGAAGAGTGGCCTCGAGCCGGGCAAGCTGATCGGACCGTTTGACGTCGTCAAATGTGCCGGTCCCGATGACAACGTGAAAGTGGGCTCCGAGCTGTGCTACCGTTGCAAGTACGGTTCTCGCCCGATGGTGATGGTCTTCTCGCGCTCGACCGACGAGAAGGTCGCCTCGCTCGTGAAGAAGTTGGACGGCGCCGTCGCTGCCAACTCGAGCAAGCAACTGGCCGCGTTCGTCAACCTGTTGGGCAGCGATCGTGACACCCTGGAAGCCAAGGCGAAGGAATTCAGCAGCAGCACCAAGGCCTCGAACGTGCCGCTGGTGGTGCCCGTCGAATTCGAAAACGGTCCCGCCGACTACGGCATCAATCCCTCGGCCGACGTCACAGTGATCGTCGCCAAGGGTGGCAAGGTCACCGCGGCCCACGGCTTCGCCAAGGGTGCGCTCGATGACGCCGCCATCGCCTCGGTCCTCAAGGACGCCGAAGCGCTCGTGCAGTAGCACAAGAAACTCGGACATCAGTCCGGAAGACAATCGAAAGCCGCTGTCCGTATCGTTCGGGCAGCGGCTTTTTTTATTGCGCCGCCGCTAACGCGCGTCGCACCAACTGGCGTAGAGATATCGACGAGGCACCAGCTTACGAAGTGTACTGGTGCTCGGGATGGCACTTGCCGCACCACACCGCGTCCTCGACGCGAACGGCATTCAACCGCCAACTCCACGCGCCGAACGAGCTGGAATAGCCCGAGGAAAACATCTTTTCACGGATGTGCTCGGCACACACCGCGCGCCCGCAAAACTGGCAAACAGCCCGAGCCTCGGATTCGCAATGAATACATTTCATGTGGTTGTTTTACCATGCGTAGGAAGCGCAATGGCGACGATTCGGCGCGCTCGTATGCATTGCGAAAGCTGGGCTCAAGCCCCCTCGAGCGCGCTAGAATGCGCGAGCATAGAAACTCGCACGTTTTAAATTCGCACCGTGCAGCAGGTCAGAGAAGCCTGCCAAGAGTCAACCGACAACAGCCGGCCGACAAGAACATCCCTGCACGAAAAAAAACAGTGGAGACGAAGGGAATCGAACCCTCAACCCCTGCCTTGCAAAGGCAGTGCTCTCCCAATTGAGCTACGTCCCCATTTTGGCAAACCGAGTTTGCCGCCGAGTTCGACTTTGCGACTTCCCGCTGCCCCATGGCCGGATCGCCTGTCCCAGTTCCCGATCGGCCATGGCCGGCCTACGCCCCGTGGCAAAGGGCCAGATAAGCGCACCAGACACGCGTCCGAGCGACTGGCAAAACTAGCCTAAACAATGGGCGCACCAAGACTCGAACTTGGGACCTCAGCCTTATCAGGGCTGCGCTCTAACCAACTGAGCTATGCGCCCGCGGACCGGTTCACCCGGCGACCTTGCAGATGTTCTCGCGTGGCGGACTCACCACCCGGTCGGCCACCTGCTGCCGACTGCGAACTCGCTATTTTAAGTCTCAAGCTGGCGCTGTCAAACCGCCTAGTCTGCCTACTGCCCAGCGAATTGCCCGGTCAAGCTTAGCACCCGGAAAACGCCCCCCAGGCAGGCGCAAACCGCCTCATACCTTTCGACTCCTGCCTAGCAAAGACAGGGGGCTCCCGTTCGGCCGTGTATTGCTTCTCGCCAGCGATTTCCCTGACTGGCTGCATGCCTGCGCCGCCAGCGGCCGGCATCCAAAAAATCACTGCGATTCGATCATGTTGCCTGATCGTTCAGGTCGAATATCAACGCAACATGGTTTGCGCCGCGCCTGCGCTCCGATCGCTGTTGATATGGATAAAGGAATTCGCACGATGACCATCCCTCTTTACATTCGCCGCACCGGCGGTGTGGCGGGCTTGCTGCTAGCCTCGCTAGCCGGGCAGGTCGCACATGCTGCCCCCACGGTTTCCGACGCCCTCAAGCTGACGCCGATTCAGAAGGATGTCGAATTCGCCACGCCGGCCAAAGACGCCCTCGAACAATGCACGATCAAGCCCGAGAAATTCAACAATCAAAGTGCCTGGGTCGTGCGTGACAAGGCAGGCCAGATCCTGCGCCGCTTCGTCGACACCAACACCGACAACGTCGTCGATCAATGGTGCTACTACCAGGACGGCCTCGAGGTCTATCGCGACGTCGACGCGGACTTCAACGGCAAACCTGACCAGTGCCGCTGGTTCAATACGGCCGGCACACGCTGGGGCCTAGACACGAACGAAGATGGCAAGATCGACCGCTGGAAAGAGATCTCGGCCGAAGAGGCCAGCGACGAGCTGGTTCACGCCCTCTCGGAAAAGGATCCGGCCCGCTTCGCCCGGCTGCTGCTCACGGCTGACGAGCTAAAGGGCCTGGGCCTGGGCGATACCCGCGCTGAAGAATTGAAAACCAAGCTGGCCGCTGCCCCCGATCAATTTCATAAGTTGCTGGCCGGCCAGAAGGCGGTCGGCAACGACGCTCGCTGGCTACAGTTCGGCGGATCACGCCCCGGTATCATGCCTGCTGGCACCGACGGTTCGACCAAGGACGTCGTGATCTACGACAATGCTGTCGTTGTCGCCGAATCAAACGGCAAGCACATGCAGTTGCAACTGGGCACGCTGGTTCGCGTCGGCGACACCTGGCGTCTGATCGGCGTTCCGCAGATCGAGGGCGAAGGCGACACGCCGATCGCAGGCATGCTCGGCCCGTCGCGTCCTGGAGATCGCGAAGACGAGAAAGCACAAACCGACGCCGGTGGTCCGCCGCAAAAGCTGCTGGCCGAGCTGGAACGGCTCGACAAGGCTTACGACGACGCGGCTGATCCGAAAGAACAAGGCACAATCGCCGCCCAAAAAGCCGCGGTCATGCAAGAGATAGCCAGCATTGTCACCACGCCAGAAGATCGGGCTCAATGGATTCGCCAAACGGCCGACTTCATAAGTGCCACAGTGCAGCAAGGAATATGGCCCGACGGCGTCGATCGGCTGGCCGAATTGCATGCCAAGCTAGCAAAGGATCCGGCCGGCGAAGAGTTGGCCGCCTACGCGGAATTCCGCCATTTAACGGCCCAATACGGACGTGATCTTTCGGCAGGCAAGTCCTTCGAAACGGTCCAATCCGCCTGGCTCGCCAACCTCGAAAAGTTCGTCAAGGATCATCCCAAGAGCGCGGATACCGCCGAGGCGATGTTGCAACTGGCGATGGCCCAGGAGTTCGCCGGCCAGGACGAGGAAGCCAAGAAATGGTACGGCGAAATCCGCACCAGTTTCCCTGACTCGAACACGGCCAAGAAAGCCACCGGCGCCATCGCACGCTTGGATTGCGTCGGCAAGGTCATCAGCGTGAAGGGGAACAACGTCAATCCCGCGCTGCCGAAAGTGGCCGCGCTGAATCTCGCCCAGTTCAAGGACAAGTTGGTGCTGATTCAGTATTGGGCCACCTGGTGCGAACCGGCCGTGGTCGACTTGGCACAGCTCAAGGAAGTGCAAGCTCAATACGGCAAGGACGGCCTGATCGTCATCGGCGTCAGCCTCGACAACAAGCCTGAAGAGCTCGCTGAATACTTGAAGGAACACAAGGTTCCTTGGCCGCAGATCTTCGAGCCGGGTGGGCTCGATAGCAAGCTGGCCAACGAGCTGGGCATCCTCACGTTGCCGACGATGATCCTGGTAGGCAAGGACGGCAAAGTAGTGAATCGGAACGTGCATATTACCGAGCTCGAGCGCGAGGTCGGCAACCTGCTGCATCCGTCGACCGCTCGCAAGAAATAACCGCAAAGTTGTTGTAAGTTCTGCAACTTTCGCGATGCCGAATTGCTAGCAATCCATGACCTCGCTGTGGAGAAGGATCTCCGCAGCGAGGTTTTTTAATTGCGCCAAATATTGTGGCGTGCGAGAGTTACTATCGACGCTCGTTTCCCTCTGGCCAGTCCATCTCAAAGATTGATCTTCTCCGGCATGCAACTCGCTGTTACGCTCGCCCAAGCCGTGCAGGATGCCCGGCTCTCGGTCGCGAACACGTCCCGCAACGTGTCACGACTTTTCGACCCCATCGCCCCGGCCGCGCGCCGCTAGCAATAGTGCGCTCGCGGGGCGCTCGCCTTCCGCATGATGTGGAGAAGCGATGCATCACGAGCTACGTCCCTTTCTTCCCCTGTGGTGGTTCGCCGCCGTTCAAGCACTGGGCCTGGTCAGTGCCTGGTTCGCCCGCGTACACCAGGGCTCGCACCGCCAGGCGGCATTTCACGCTGTCTTCTTCCTGTCACTGGCGGCCGTCGGCGGAACTACGCTGGTCGCGGCGGTTACCAGCCCCGCGGGAGCGCTGATCACCGGCACGACGTTGGCCATCATGGTCCTGACGACCGTGTGGGACTTCAACAACGGCAAGAAGGCCCTGGCCCGCTAGCGGTCGAGCGCGGCATTTGACGTCCGTGGTCGCTTAGCTACCGCCGAACTTTGAGTACGGCATCGGACCGGAATGCCTCGCGCTATCGGCTCGTTAACTCTCTTTGCGCGCGGTCCGCGCGCGGGCGCCCCCTTTTTACTTTCACCTGGTCGCCCCGTTTTGCCTTGGCTACTCCGAAGAACCGCCAAAATCGGCAAAATCGAAAAAAAGGCTCCCTTCCGCAGAGCCGCAGGTCGAAATCTATATCCAGGCAATTCGATCGTGCAGGAGGTTGCGCGGGGGGTTCGTCGCATCTTCCAGGCCGTGAATCGGTTACAGGCGATTCCGCCCGTCCCGGCCGCACCTTTCGTGTACTGATCTTCATTGCTTCGTGCCTGCCGCACGCCGCTGTAGGAGAAGGAAAGCCCTCCGGGGCTGGCCGCTCGCAGCGAATGCGACATGCACCCGGCGCGAACCGCCAAGACCTGCTGCGAAGGCACAGCCAACTTCGCCAAGAATCATTACACGCTTCCGATCGAAAGGGAGGGACGGAGCATGCGACGTTTTTTCTTCGCGCTGGCGACTTGCGCCGTGGCCAGTGTCTGGCCGGCCATTGCGTCGGCCGATAACAAGGAATTCTCACAAGCAGTCGCCGCAACGCTGCGCGACAGCGGACGATTGTCCGACTATCAGATTGGCGTGACGACCAAAGACGATGTCGTTTATCTGAACGGCCGCGTCGCCAGTCAGCAGCAAGGCGCGTTGGCCGTGCAGATGGCTTCGGCGATGCCCGGCGTCAGTAAGGTCGTCAACAATCTCGACGTCAAAGCCACCAAGAAAAACGGTGGCGGTAATCGTCAACAGAACGCGTCGGGGGGCGAAGACGGGATGGCCAGCGGCCGCAAGATGATCTTTCCCGATCCGTCGGTCCCCGCCAAAACTGGCGGTAAGGGGCTGCTCGCGAAGGGGCGTTCGAAACAGCCCTCGACGGCCGGCAAGAAACTTTCGCCCGCCACGTCGCAGGCTTACGCCGTGCAACAGGTCTCGCAAAACGTGCCCGACTCATTCACGCCCACCGAGAGTGAGCAGATGATGCAGGCCCCGATGATGGTGAATGGCCCAGGCATGCAAGGCCCGATGATGCTGCCAAGCCCGCAGCAGATGCAAGGCCCGCAAATGATGCAGGCACAAATGTCGCAACAACAGATGATGCCCAATGCGGCTCGCCTGGCGATGGCTCCGATCGGTGCGGCCGGTGCCGCGGCCGGCGCCATGATGGGTCAATGCCCGCCGGGCGGTGGCCCCGGAGGAATGGGTGGCGGACCAGGCGGACCGTACGGTGGACCGCAACCAATGGGCGTGCCGGCCGTCAGCGGCGGCGTCGCTCCGGCTCGCTACGACCAGCCGAACATGCCGAACTATGCGTGGCCGAGCTACGCCGCGCACCCGAACTACGCCGCTGTCGCTTACCCGCGGCAATACTCGCCGACCGCCTGGCCGTACATTGGTCCCTTCTATCCGTATCCCCAAGTGCCGCTTGGCTGGCGCAAGGTGATGCTGGAATGGGACGACGGCTGGTGGATGCTGAACTTCAAGCAGTAACGCGCCACGACGCGTTGTTTGTGAAATCCCAAGGCCCCGTTCCGACAGGAGCGGGGCCTTTTTCGTGCGCGATTCGCGCGGTGACTGTTCACGATTCAACCTCGGCAACCGCGCGCCGCAGATTGGCCAATGAATCCGCGGCATCGACGCGACTCATGGCAATATCATTTTCCGTCGCCACCGGAAAAACCCGCAAGTTCGGCACAGTTTAACACGATAAAAATCTCAGCCATCCAGGGTTCTGCGCAGCGAGTTGCTCAGACTCTGTCAACGCCTGCTCTCTCGCGAGAGTCGCGTTCGGCAAAAGCATAGTTAGGACGGACGTTATCCGAGGGGGGATTCGCACGATGTCAGCTCGTCACCTGAAATACCTGCTGTTGCTCGCTTCGGCGCTGCCGGCCTTCGCCTCCACGGGATGCGCTTGGCCGCTGGCCACCGCCTCGGGCCCGGTGCTTCAGTTCCCCTGGCCGATGCCGGTCAGTCCGTACTTCCAAAAGAAGCATGAAGACAAGTTCTGGGTCCACGAGCGCTACGAGCGCGTACCGATCTTGGGCCCGATCACCAACGGTGCGGAACCGGTCGCCCTCGATCCTCCCAGCCCGGACGAAGTGATGCGGGCCCTGGAAAAGATCCATCCCGTGTCGGGCAACGTGCCGTTGCTGTACGAAAAGCAGCGTAACAACGTCCGCATGACGATCGAGCGGATCTCAGATTACACCGATCCGCCGCGGTTCTATCCGCTAATCGGCCCGGCTCAACATCACCACTGCCATTACAAATGCACGATCTACTACACCGACACGACACGCTGTGGCTACCCAGTGCCTACCACCACAGTCGACGAAGACTCGCGTGAAGTTGTCTACATCGATCACAACCACCTGCACATGGTGGGGAACGTCGACGATGCTGGCATCGGGATCCCCTAACCGACAACACCAAGTTTTTCCGATACGTCTCGTACCAGGCAATCTCTGAGATCACCAGCTTTGTACGACGCCAACGAGGCCCTCGGTTTATGAGAGAAGGTTGCCATGCAACCGCGATTGGTCATAGCGGCCATTGCCGCGCTGTCGCTGGTCAGCGGACTGATGGTGACGGTCCGCGCCGGCGAAGCGGATGACCAGTACCGGCTGGCGGCCGTTCACTACCAGCAAAAGCGCTGGGAGCTAGCGGCCGCCGAGTTTCGCTCGTTCCTGGCGGACTATCCGGGGGATAACCGGGTAGCTGCCGGCCAGTTCTACCTGGGCGAAGCGCTGGTTCAGTTGCGTGATTTTCCTGCCGCTGCGCAGGCCTTCACCCAGGCCCAACGCGCAAGCGACGCCGACCTGAAGCGCAAAGCCCTGTACCGCGCCGGCGAAGCCCGTTACCTGGCCGGCCGGCCGGCGGACGCTGAACACGATCTCGAAGAATTCTGCCGGCGTTACCCTGACGACAAGCTTGCCGGGTACGCCCTGGCTTTTCGCGGCGAAATCGCCCTGGCGGACAATCGCGTCGACGATGCCGAACGCCATTTTCGCGCCGCCCTGGATAGCAAACTCGAAGGCGCCCTGGCGGACGACTGCCGGTTAGGGCTTGCCCAGGTGTGGCAAAAGCAACGTCGACTGGAAGATGCCCAGCAGTTGCTGTCGGATCTGGCCGATGCCGGCGGAGCCAAGCAGGCCGAGGCCCATTTCCATTTGGCGATGCACGCCTACGCGGCCGCCGATTATCAAACGGCAGAAAGTTCCTTCGCCGCCGCCGAAGCCGCTGCCAGCGGGAACCTTGATAAAAAGGACACTACCGGCGGCACTGCAGCCACGAATCAATCGTTAGCCGACCGCGCACAACTAGGCCGAGCTCGCTGCCTGTTTCATATGCAAAAATACGGGCAGGCCGCGACCGTACTTGAGTCACTGACCGAACATGGCTTGCTGCGCGCCGAAGCCCGCTATTGGCTCGGTCTGACGCGCAAGGCACAGGGCGAGTGGGATCTTGCCGCGCCACTATTGGCCGCGGCCGCCGACGCCGCCACCACCACCGAACGGCAAACGGCCGCCCAGGCGGAACTGGCCGCGTGCTATGCCGGTGCCCAAAAATTCGCAGAAGCTAAAGCCGCTTACAAAGCGTTGCTAATCGAGCATCCCACCGAAGAACTTCGGCGATCGACGACCGAGGTCTTGGCAGCCACGGCGCTCGCCGGTGGAGAACTCTCCTGGTCCGCGGAACTATATGAATCGCTGTCGGGCGACGACCAGCCCGCGGCCTGCGCCGCACGCGGATTGCTGGGGCTCGCGCGTTCGCAGCGAGCCAACGATCAATCCGAGGCGGCCCTCGCAACGCTGACACGTCTGCTCGCACGATACCCGCAGGAATCAGCAGTCTTGGAAGGGGCCTTGCTGCACGGCCAGACTCTGGAACAACTCGACCGTGCCGATGACGCATTGAACGTGTACAAGGCGATTATCAAGCAGCACGCCGTGGCTCCCGAGGCCGACGACGCTCTGGCCCGTGCGGCACAGCTCTGCACGACGCTCAAGCGTTGGCACGACGCCGGATCCTATTATCAACAGTTAATCGCCCGTCCAAGTCACGCGATTGATCGCGATCTGATCCTATATCGTTGGGCCAGCGTCGCCGCCCGCGATGATCAAGCCTCGGACTCTTATGCGTTGTTCGAGCGCTTACGGACCGAATATCCCGCTAGCGTTTATTACGGCGAAGCCACGTGCCGGCTGGCCCACCGCGCGATTCAGGAAAAGCGTTACACCGCGGCGGACGAGCTGCTCTCGACATTGAACGACCGCGTCCTTTCGGACGACGTTGATGACCGGCAGTTGTTCCTGCGCGGACAATCCGCCGCAGGGCAGGAAAAATGGGATGCGGTAGCGACGCCACTCGAACAGCTCATCGCGAACCACTCGGATTCGCCACGGCGGCTGGCTGCGGAATACTGGATCGCCGAAGCCGAATATCATCAAGAACACTTTGACCAGGCGGCGACAAAATTCGCCGCGCTCGAAGGACGCCTACGCGACGGTGCATCTGCGGACGCTGCCGCCTGGCGAGCGATGGTCCCCCTGCGCCGCGCTCAGATCTTCGCGCAGCAGGCAGACTGGACCGAGGCGCTCGAGACGGCCACCTCGATCACCAAAGCATACCCAGACTTTTCGCAGCAGTTCGAAGCGGACTACGTCATCGGCCGCGCGTATGCCGCGCGGGCCGAATTCGATCAGGCACGTCAGGCATACCGCCGTGTTATCGCCTCGGCCGCTGGTGGAAAGACCGAAACTGCGGCCATGGCCCAGTGGATGATCGGCGAGACATACATGCATCAGGGCAACTACCAAGGAGCGCTGCGCGAGTATTTGAAAGTCGAAATCCTGCACGCGTATCCCAAGTGGCAAGCGGCCGCGCTATTGCAGGCCGGCAAGTGCCAAGAGCTGCTCAAGAAGCCCCGCGAAGCAACGGCGACCTATCAGCGTCTGCTGCACGAATACCCCGATACCAAGTTCGACCAGGAGGCCGCCCTGCGGCTTGCCCAACTGCGCAGATGAGCGAACATCCTCGTCTCGATCCAGCGACCATTCCTTACAGGACCACGAATCATGCGTACCTCGGCATCCAAACTCTACATGCGGCTGGCACTGCTCGTGGCCATTGCCGGACTGGTGCTGCCGGTGGTGCTCTCGCGCCCCAGTTCGGCACAATCGGCTGGCGGGCCGACGGCAGTGCGTGAGGAAGAGACAGACATCGAGAGCCCCACGGCACATTCGCCAATGGTCTTCTCAGAGAAAAATCTGTTCTCGATCGTCAAGGCCGGCGGCGTGATGATGATCCCCATCGCCTGCTGTTCATTCGTGTTCCTGGTCTTCACCTTCGAACGGGCCATTGCGTTACGAACCGGCCGCGTGATTCCACGCCCCTTCGTCAAGCGATTCATGCACCGCCTGCACGAGGGCGAATTGGATCGCGATCAGGCGCTGGTGCTGTGCGAGGAAAACGGCAGCCCCGTGGCGCAAGTTCTCGCCCACGGTGTACGTAAGTGGGGCCGCCCGGCAGTCGAAATCGAGCAGGCGCTGCTCGATGGCGGGGAGCGCGCCGTCAATGGCCTGCGCAAGTACCTGCGGGTCATTAACGCCGTCGCCACGATCTCGCCTCTCTTGGGGTTGCAAGGCACGGTGTTCGGCATGATCCATTCGTTTAATCAAATCTCGGCGAGTGACGCGATGGGCAAGCAAGAGCTATTGGCCGGTGGCATTAGCGAAGCTCTGTTGACCACAGCCGGTGGATTGACCGTCGCCATTCCGTCGCTGGCCGCTTACCTGTACTTCCTGGGCCGGGTCGACCGGCTGGTGATCGAGATCGACGCTCTGGGCCAGGAGCTGGTGCATGAGATTTCGGCCGAGGCGATCGCCGAGAGCGAAAAGCCACGCACCTCGCGCGCACGCCGCGAAGCCGCCTAACGCCGCAGGCGCGACTAACTGTCGCCCGCTCACGAAACACTCAAGGTTGCAGCCATGCCGCTGAAAACGCAAATCGAAGAAATGCCCAACCTGAACATGACGTCGATGATCGACATCGTGTTCTTGTTGATCATCTTCTTCATGGTCGGCACGAAGTTCGCCGAGCAGGAACGCAAGATCGGGCTCGAGGTGCCGCGAGTCAGCGATCACGGCGCGTTGACTAATGCCCCCGATCAACGCGTCGTCAACGTCTATCGCGACGGCGAAATCACGATCGATGGGCAATCCGTTTCGCTCGCTGAGCTCACGTCGAAACTGACGGGGGCCCGCCAGCAATATGCTGAGCTGGGCGTGTTGGTCCGCGGGGATGGCACCGGCGAATTTCAACGCGTGGCGGATGTCCTGAACGCTTGCAAGCAAGCCGGTATCGCGCAATTGGCTATCTCGGTCAAAGTCGAGCAGCGACGGAGATAGCCAGATGTTGACGGCCTTGCAGCCGATTATTGATTTCGTCTTCAGCCCGCGCATGGTCGTTGGCCTGGTGTGGACCGGCATGGCCGCGATCACCGTGGCGTTGTTCGTCCTCATGCGGACCCGTTGGGGGCACGAGCAACCCTTGCGCAAATGCGTGGTGCTGTCGTTGTTCGTGCATCTACTGTTCATCGCTTATGCCACGACGGTCCATATCGTGCGCAGCCATCCTGGTCGTGGGCGGGGTCATGGAACGGCGATCAAGGTCACGGATCTTATTGGCTATGACACGGTCGATGCCAAGGGGGCCGAAGACGGTCGCGACGGTGGCCGTGAAAAGGCACCCTGGGATGCCCCTACTGAGTCGCCGCGGGTTGAGCCGAAGCTCGTCGACGTTCCGCCGGATGATTCGCGCGAGCCGATCGACGAAATCGTGCCCGTCGAAGCCGCCGCGGCACCGACGCTCCCCCACATGATCGTCGGCGCACATAACGAACTTCCGCTAGCGCCCCCCGAAACAACGATCACCGTGCCGACTTCCGCGCCGGAGCCAATCGACGTCGCAACGAGCGAACCGGCGCCCGCCGCGCAAGCGCCCGTGGACGCACGCCCGAGCGAGCTCGAACAGCCGCCCGAGATATCTGCGCCGACAGCCATCGACAAACCTAATGCTGCTGCGGTCGCGGCGCTTGCCACGGCTTCCGCCGCCGCGCTAGCGACCGACATCAATAGCACCGCAACGAACGATGCGCTCTTGGCGGGGGAAACGGTTACCAGAACAGAGAGCCCGCTGCCGGCGCACGAAGCCGATATCGGCGTGCTTGTGGCCGTGCGCCCTCGGCCGGTCGTCACCGCGGTCCCACCTCCTGCGCCTCGGGATCCGAACGCTCCGCTTTCGGCGTACGAGGTACCCGAGATGTATCGCGAGCGTTCCGCGGCGAATCGCTTGCGGATCGCGGAAAGTTACGGCGGCTCAGCCCAGACCGAGGCCGCGGTGAATGCCGCGCTCGACTGGCTCGCCAAGCATCAATCTGCCGATGGACGTTGGGACGCGAGCGATCACGGTGGCGGACGCGAAACGCACACCCTCGGCCAAGATCGGAAACAAGCCGGTGCGCAGGCCGACACCGGGGTTACGGGCTTGGCGCTATTAACCTTCTTGGCCGCCGGCCACACGCATCAAAGTGGTGGACATGCCGACGTCGTCAAACGCGGCATTGACTTTCTCATCGCCTCTCAAGGTCCCGACGGCAACTTGGCGGGCAATGCCGAAACCTTCGCCCACATGTATTGTCATGGCATGGCGACGCTGTCCTTGTGCGAAGCGTCGGCCATGACCGGCGACAAGCGACTCGCAAGCCCTGTACGACGCGCGATCGCGTACACGATCGCGGCGCAAAACCTTGCGACCGGTGGATGGCGCTACAAACCGCCGTACCCGCGCGGCGAACGTGGCGATACCAGCCAACTCGGCTGGCAATTAATGGCGCTGAAGAGCGCCGAGTACTCCGGCTTGCCAATTCCGGAAAGCACGCGGCAAGGGATCGTCCGCTATCTGAACAGCGTCTCCGCGGGCACCAGTGGCGGCCTGGCCTCTTATCGCCCGGAAGAGCGTCCGACTCATTCGATGACCGCCGAGGCGCTGGTTTGCCGCGAGTTCCTGGATTTGCTGGTTGCCGGCGCTGGTGATGAAGCCCGTGATTTCCTGCTGGGACAATTACCCGGCCAAGGCACGCCGAACTTCTACTACTGGTATTACGGCACGTTGGCCATGTTCCGCATGCAAGGCCCGCGATGGGTGAAGTGGAACGAAGCCGTCAGCACTGCTTTGGTTAACAGCCAATCGACCTCGGGCGATGCGTCCGGCAGTTGGGATCCCGATCCGTTGTGGGGTGGCTACGGCGGACGTGTCTTCTCGACGTCGCTGGGGGCACTCTGTCTCGAGGTTTACTATCGCTACCTGCCGCTCTACAACACCGGGGGCGGCGAGGCGACCGCGCGACGCCAAAAGCCCGTGAATTGACGCGCGATGGCCGCGATACAATGCGCACGGCAGTCATCAGTCAGGCGAGGCGGGCGGATCGGAATCGGGCATCCCTTCGGTAGTTAGGGCCGAAAAGCCGGCCTGACCGCCACACCCAGCGGACCGGGCTTCTGCCGGGCTACTGGCTTTTAGTTTGACTGACCACCGGCCGTCAGTAAAATTAAACTGGTAGGGTGGTTACGCCTGCCCGACGCGCTGTCACCCCGGCAAGGGGACCCCGCCGGCGCAGCGTGTTCGACGATCCCGCCTCGTATTTCCTTCTGGCCCCGCGTCGATTGACCGAATTGGTCGGCGAATCTCGAAAGAGGATTGTATGTTCCCCCTAGCCATGATCGGTCCTACCGAGATTTTGATCGTCGGAGCGGTCGTCCTGCTGTTGTTCGGCAATCGCTTGCCAAGCGTTATGCGTTCGATGGGGCGCAGCGTGGTCGAGTTCAAAAAGGGGGTCCAGGGAATCGAGGACGACTCCGAAGGTGCCCCCCCGAAAGTTACCCAAGTCAAGAAATAGGCGCCGCAGCGCGTGTTGTTACCGCCGCGTGCCTGAACCAGCTTTCTGATAAGAGGACTTAGTTATGTTTGGTCTCAGCCCGATGGAAATCGCGATCGTAGGCGCCGTGGCCGTGCTGCTGTTTGGCAGCCGCTTGCCGAGCGTGGCCCGTTCCCTCGGTAAGAGCATGACCGAGTTCAAAAAGGGCCTCAGCGGCATTGAGGAAGAGGTAAGCAGCGCTTCCTCACGCCCCAGCCGAGTGACGAACTACCCGCCGGCCGACGATCGCGACGAAGCGACGGCCCCCAAGTTCGTCCCTCCCACGAGCGAGCCGACGACCGTCGAACCGCAGAACGAAAACACGGTCGGCGCCTAAGCTCAGAAAGCGGACGCAGCCAGGCGTCACGCGTAAGCGCTGTGCCAACTGTCCTGGGTGTGATGCTCACGACAGCGTGAGCGTGCTGGCGCTAAATTTCAGCGGCACCGCCAAGGTGCACTCTTCAAGCGTTCGAAACGCCGCTCGGCCGCAATTACCTCGTGGCCTTCTTCGGCTTGGCTTTCGACGGCGCCCGCACCAGTGCGTATGGCACGCGCGGCGGATAGGCCAGGAACACCGCCGGATCATCGATCACCCAGCCGGTTGTCCAGTTCTGGCCATCATTCGATCCGAAGATGTCAAAAAAGACATCGATAAAGTACAGGCATTGGAAGTTGTAGGGAAATTGCGACGCGACGCGATCCGATGCCCTTAGATCGTCGATTCCCTGGCGAACATAATAGTGGATCATGCCATCGCCGGTGAACGACATGCCAAGCGTGTACCAGCCCCCTTCTTTGATAGGCAGAGAGCGATAGTCGCCGCCCGGGTTCGACGCGCGAATCACCCAATAGGCGGGTGCCTCGTTCTTGTGGCGTTCGGCGGGGCGCTTGTAATTGACGAAAATGCCAGGCCAGTACGGTTCGGTCTCGTCCTTATCCTGTTTCTTGCCGCGCACCGTGGCTCGCAGACTGAAGGACGAACCGCTGCGTTCTTCGAATTCTTCCCACGGCGGTACGAAAACGCGCACTACGACGCTCGGCCCCTGTGCCACCGGGATGTAACGTCCGATCCGCGCGTTGACGCTCATGAAGACGTCGTCCTGCTCTCCCTTACGTGTCAGTTGACCAGGAATGCCGGTCGCCTTTGACGCCATGAGCAATGACCATTCGCTGCCCGCCAATCCGCCCTCGGGCGTGGGGACGCGTTGCATGACGTCGGGCTGCCCGCGGTCGATATTCTCGCGCCAGCGCCCATTTTTCGATTGGCCAGCCGGGAACCGCGAGTTCTTGTCCAGATCGACGCTGGCTTTCGGGCTATTGAAGTTGTAGCCCCACTGCGGATCCTCGAAATCGTCACCGACGATATCCAGGCATTGCCCGGAACCCGGCACGATGCCGGCCGCGTCGGCCGGAGCAGCGGCGACAGCAACGATCCCAAATGCGGTGAGCAACCAGCTAGCGACCCAGTGCTTGATCTTCATGGCCCTGGCCTTGCGAAGTGCTTCTGACAGAATCCGCAGCGCGCGGACTTCCGGCTTATCGGACCTGGTCGAACCGAGAATCAAGCAGTCGGATACGCGGTACGCGCAGCCCGCCGCAACAACGCCGCGCCCATAAGTTTCGCGGTTTACCAGGTCCGCACGATCTATTGCTGGCGTCGCTGGCGCTTGCCCGGCCAGCAGGTGCCCGGTTACGCTGAGGCGCGCTTGCGATTCCCGCCTTCGCCTCCTCTGACTTCGCCCCCTGATTCATGGCTGACTTCGATCTGCTCATCCGCGGCGGCACCGTTATCGATGGCTCGGGCAAGCCACGCCTGCGCGCGGACGTCGCCGTGCGTGCCGACCGCATCGCCGCGGTCGGAATCCTGCCCGGTGCCAGTGCCAAGACAACGATCGACGCCGTCGGCTTGATCATCGCGCCAGGCTTTATCGACGTACACAATCATTCAGACGGTTGGCTGCTGAAGACGCCGAACTTCGCCTCGAAGACGCTGCAAGGCTTCACGACCGAAGTGCTGATGTCTGACGGCATCTCTTACGCGCCGGTGACGCCGGAACTGGCGCCCCAATGGCTCTACTATCTGCGATCGCTTAACGGCCTGGTGCAGCACGACTATCGAGGCTGGCAGTCGATCGGAGACTACCTCGCGCTCTTGCATCGGCGAACGGTTCAAAACGTCGTCGCCCAGGTCCCCTATGCGAACGTTCGCGTATTAGCGCTCGGCTGGGGGCGCGAACAGCCTGACGACAGCCAGTTGCGCCGCATGCGTTATGAAGTGCGGCGCGGCATGGACGAAGGGGCGACGGGCGTATCGACCGGCATGGACTACGTCTCGCAGTGCTTCGCCGACACAGACGAGCTGGTCGAAGTCATTGCCGCCAGTTCCCCAAGCGGGGGCATCTTCGTCACGCATGTCCGCTATAAGCGCGGCACGCTGGCCGGCGTGCGCGAAGCCGTCGAGATTGGTCGCCGCGCCGGCGTAGCCGTTCACATTTCGCACCTGAAAGCTAGTAGTTCGCGCGAAGCGGACGAGCTGCTGACCTACATCGATCAGACGGCCCTACACGAAGTTGACTTTTCGTTCGACATTTATCCGTACACTCCCGGCAGTTCGATGCTCAATTCGCTGCTGCCGTACGAAGTGTGGGAAGATGGACCGCTCGGTGTTCTCAGTCGGCTAGCTGACCCAGTGGTGCGCCGTCGTTTTGCGGTGCAACTGGCCGATGGTGTTCTCAATTTGGACAACATACGTATTGCCTGGGTTGGCAGCGTCGACAATCAGCCGCTGCTCGGCATGTCCTTGGCGGAATACACGCGTCGCGACGAGCGCTCGCCGGCTGATGCCATTTGCGATCTGTTGATCGAAGAGAATCTGGCCGTGAACTGCGTTTTCCACCTGGCCGACGGTGCCGTCGTCGAGCCCTTTTTGACTCATTCCCGCTTCATGCTGGGCAGCGACGGCATCTTCTTTCCCGACGCCTTGATCCACCCGCGGCAATTTGGCTCGGCAGCAAGAATGCTAGGCACGTTGGTCCGCGACCGGCGTTTGTTCACGCTCGAAGCGGCGGTCCGCAAGATGACCTCGATCCCGGCGGCACGTTTCGGACTGACCGACCGCGGCCAAATCGCAGAAGGTGCGTTTGCCGACATCGTCGCCTTCGATCCCGACACGATCGCCGACCGCGCCACGTTCGCCGATCCGCAGCAATATGCCTCGGGTGTCGAGCACGTGATCGTTAATGGCACACTGATCGTGACCGCGGGCACGCCGATCGACCAATTCGACGGTCCGCTACCGGGTCGGGCGCTGCGTTACCGCGCATAAGATCGACGCCCTTACCGATCGAGTGGCATTTTCGCTGCCGTAAGCATTGCTTCGAGCACGGCCAGGTCGTGTTCGTACGAGAAATCAGGCTCCTTCTCGCCGCGAATCACACGCGCCAGGTCCGCCATATCCCCCACATAGCGAGGATAATCGCCGAAGGGTATCTCTTGATAACCTTTCTTGTATTGATCGCGCGGTTTGGAGAGAGCCAACTGCACGTTGGGCTCGTCGAGCGGTTGCACGTGGCACGTCCCCTCACTTCCGCACACGACAAAATGCCGACGTGCTCCTCCTTCCACTTCCATAGCACTGCTCTTTACCGTCGCAATTGCTCGTGGGTATTCGAGCACGGCCAGCGTGTTATCAGCCAGGGAATCGTCCATCGGCGCGACATGTTGCAGGTAAGACGTTACGCGCGTCGGCCGCCCCATGAGGCCGATCACCAGGTCGATCAAATGGCAGCCCTGCTCGAACATCATGCCGCCCGCGAACTCGGCAAACGCGCGGCGCGACGGCGGATTCACCACCTTGCTCATCACGGCGTGAATCTCGAACGGCTCGCCGAGATATCCTTTCTTCAGCACTTCTCGCAATAGCTGGATGCCGGGGTTGTAGCGATACATGTAGCCCAATTGCACGACCAGATGTTTACTTGCTGCGGTGTCCAGCAGTCGGCGGAATCGGGGCAACGAAGCTCCGCCCGGCTTCTCCAAATGCAGATGCTTGCCTGCCGCGATTACTCGCTCGCCGGCGACCAGTAGATCAGGAACATTGGTCTCAACGACCACGGCCTCGAGCCCTGGCAGATTGAGCAACTCCTCTTCGGTCAAAAAGGGCACGTCGCGATAAGCGGCCGACTGCAGGGCGGCTGCGGCCAGCTTCGCGTTCGCTTCCACCACACCGACAACTTCGTACCGGTCCGAGGCTCGCAAGACCTGCATCTTGCCCTCGGCGTGCGAATGTCCGGTACCGATCTGGCCGATTTTGATGCGTTCCATGATTGTGTGCGTTGCAAGGAGGATCGGGCGTCACCCGGAAAGCCGCGATGGCGAATCGATCGGAGTTGTTACACGCGTTGCATGACCAGACGCGTCGAGCGGCGTCGCCGGAACGACGATGAATTCCAATTTTGCTGGCCGCTTGCCGCCACGTGATATAGGCTTATGCTAGCGGAGCTACTCAGATTTTGCTTGCGGACATCTGCGGCCGGGAAATAGGGCGAATCGAAGCCCGACTCGGCCCCCAGGGACGAATCATGTCAGGAACGCTCATCGCTGGGGCGATTGTCCTGGGCGTCGTCATTATCGTGGCATTGGCCGTGGCCGTGGCGGTGCGCCCCGCCGATAATCGCCCCCACAATAGCGACGGTCCTCCGACGACGTTGCTCTGAGCCCGTCGCGTGCTTTGCTTTCCGAATATCAGCCGCGCGCTATCTGCTCCCAGTCCAGCGGCGCATCCTTGTCGAGCCGCGGCAGCGGGACCGCCATCGCTTCGGGATATTTCTGCGCCGCGCCGGTGTTGAAGACAACGACGCGCTCTTCAGGTTCGATCCATCGCTCGGCCGCCAGTTGCTCGACGGCGCCCAAACAGGCCGCCGTCTCGGGGCAGATCGATATTCCTTCACTCGCCGTACCCAACGCCATCCAATAGCACAACCGCGTTTCGTCGACCGCCACGGCGCGGCCTTCGCTGGCGCGAACGGCGTCCAGGATCATGAAATCGCCGACCGCGGCCGGCACGCGAATTCCGCTCGCCACGGTCCTGGCGTCCGGAAACGGCTGCGCAAAACGCTCGCCCGCTTCGAAAGCCCGCACGATCGGAGCACACCCCGAGGATTGCACCGCCACCATCCGCGGGCGGCGCGCATCTTCGAGCCAGCCCAACTCGGCCAACTCTTCGAAGGCTTTCCACATACCAATCAAACCAGTGCCGCCACCAGTTGGATAAACGATCACATCAGGCAACTGCCAGCCGAACTGCTCGGCCAGTTCCAGTCCCATCGTTTTCTTACCCTCAATGCGATACGGCTCCTTCAGCGTTGACATGTCAAACCAATCGAGATGCTGCTTCCCCTCGCGCACGATCCGGCCGCAATCGGTAATTAGACCGTTGACGAGAAAAGTCTTCGCGCCGGCCAAACGACATTCGAGTTGGTTGATCACTGGCGTATCCTGCGGCATGAAGACGAACGCCTCGATGCCCGAGCGGGCGGCATAGGCGGCCATTGCGCCGCCGGCGTTGCCCGCCGTGGGGATTGCCACGCGCCGGATTCCGAACTGGCCCGCCATCGTAATGGCCATCGCCAAACCGCGGCTTTTGAAGCTGCCGGTCGGTAGCCGGGACTCGTCCTTGATGTACAGATTGTCCAATCCGAAGCGATGTCCCAGTCGCCGGCAGCGCAAAATCGGCGTCATCTGTTCGCCAAGCGAAACGATGAATTTTTCGTCGGCCGGCGGTAACAGCTCGCGGTAGCGCCACATCATGGGAGGGCGCAGAACCAGGTCCTCGCGCGTGACGGCCTGCCGCACCGCGTCCAGATCGTAGCGCACCCACAAAGGACGGTCCTTGTAAAGCGTTTGCGGCTCGTCGGCCGGCAGATGCGTGCCATCAATGGCACTTTCCAAATGGGTGACAAAACAGGACATAGAGCGGTCTCAGGATAATAAAGAGTCGAATGTCGAACGGGCGACGCGAAGTCGTTTTGTATCTCGCAGGCCCCTCGATGCCAACCGGTGGCGGCAAACCAGGATGCATTCTCGTTCACTTATGGGTACAATCCCAGGCACGCCTGTATCCGCCCCCTACCCCGCCCGCGCATCGCTCGAAGTGTCCTCCCCGCCACGGAGTGCGAACATGTCGTCCGCGAAACGTCGCTCGAGCGCCGAGTCATCGCACACAAAAGAGCATCGCCAGGCAGCGGGCATCAATCCCATGTTGCCGCCCACCGGTGACACAATTCGCTGTGGATCGCGCCGCTGGTTTTTGCAAACAGGCACCGCCGGTCTGGCGGGACTGTCATTGGTTGATGTGCTTCGATCACGGACCGCAGCCGAAACCGCAGGAAAAAATACCCGCGGAGACATTCCCGGCGATAAGAAGTCGGTGATTCTCTTCTGGCTCTCCGGCGGTCCCAGCCATATCGACATGTGGGATCCCAAGCCCGAGGCTCCGGCCGAGATTCGCGGACCGTATCAATCCATCGATACAGCCGTGCCCGGCATCCAGGTCTGCGAGCACCTACCGCTAACCGCGCGACTTATGCCGAAGCTGTCGATCATTCGCTCGGTCGATTGCTCGGCCAGCAATCACACGCCGATCACGATGCAAGCCGGCAATGCGCTCGCCCGCCGCAGCGATGACGGCAACGATGGTCAGGGCTACCCATCGATGGGGTCGATCGTTGCCCGCCTGCGTGGAGCAAACGCCCCGAATCTGCCGGCCTTCGTCGGCCTGGCCGATAGCTGGAAGGCCGACGTATGGGGCGCCGGCCACCTCGGAAACAATTACGAACCGGTCAACGGCAAAGAGCTTCCGGGACGGCTGGCGATCCCGAAGGGGATCGCCGTCGAGCGGCTTCGCGACCGCGACGCACTGCGGCACGGGTTCGATCACTTTCGTCGCGATCTGGACCTCTCACGGGCGATGGACAGCTCCGACCGGTTCTCGCAAATGGCCGTCGACATGGTCACAAGCGCACACGTACAGCGGGCCTTCGACGTGTCGCAAGAAACCGACAAAACACGCGATGCGTATGGCCGCAGCAGCTTGGGGGAGAAAACGCTGCTGGCTCGCCGCCTGGTCGAGGCCGGGGTCACATTCACGCTCGTCAGCGGCGCCTGGGGCTACTTCGATCACCATGGCGATGAAGTCAAATGGGGAGGCATCGCCAAGGGTTTGACGCCGCTTCTTCCCTTGGTCGATCAAGCGCTGTTCGCCTTGATCAACGACCTCGAATCGCGTGGGCTGCTGGATTCAACGCTGGTGCTGATGATGGGGGAATTCGGTCGCACGCCCGTGATGACACCCACGGCCGGACGCGGCCACTGGACGAATTGTATGTCGATGATCGCGGCTGGCGGCGGGCTCCCCTGCGGCCAGGTGATCGGTAGCACCGACCGGCGGGGTTACGACATTGCCGAAGCGCCGGTGCGCCCCGCGGATCTCGCGGCGACGGTCTTCCGGCATCTGGACATCGATCTCGCCGCGCAATGGATCAATCGCCAAGGGCGGCCCATCCCGATCGTCACCGAAGGGGGACGACCCATCCCAGGGCTCGGCTAATCGGCGAGGTGCATATGGCTGCCGTGATGTCGTCCCAGGGGCGACCGCTCTTTCGAACGGGAATGTTCCTGCTGCTGGCCGTCGCAATCACGGCCATCGTCGGCGTTCGTTATTTCATTCTGTCCGATCGGTATCCGATCGACGCGTCAGCCGCGGCCGTTTCTAAAGTCACGGCGAAAGACTCGGTTCCCACAGATTCCGCGTGGTTACAGGCGCTACTAGATAATCAGCGTCCCAAACGTTTGCTGCGGATGATCGCGTACGATCCGGCAACGCAGCAGCAATTGTCGATCGCACAATTGAAAACTCTCGGTCGTCCAGATCAGCCATTCACCTTTGTCGGCGACTACGACGAGTTGCGCACCTACACCGTGGCCGAGGCGGTCTACAAGGTCGGTGGAAATCTCGACCGCGGGCAGCACGTTTCGGCGATCGTATTCCCGGCCGGTGATCGTCCGCTGTATGCGGCCAGCGCACGCGGTGTATTGCAAGTGATCGCGACGGTCGAAAAATCGCTCGACGAAAAGGCCGCGGATTTCGTGCCTGCCGACCTGTCGAAACGACTTCCCTCGCCGGCGCTCGCCGCGCTTGCCGACGTCAGCCAATCAGCAGGCCGCTGGGCGAACTACCGGCAATACTATCGCGACTATGCTCAGGCGGTCGCCGAAATCCGCGAGGCGCATTGCACGGTGCTGAATTATATCGGTTCAATCGATCGCGATTGGCATCCGCTAGGCTACGCACAAGCTATCGGGCGCGAACAACCGCGAACCTCAAAGCTATACGCCGATCTCGATGGGCAACAAATGCCCGTTCCCGATTTCGGTGCTCGCGTATTCCTGGTAGCCAACGCCGCGCTCGCCGATCTGTCAGGCCAATGTCTTATCGATTTCGATGAACCGGGCAAGCAGCGCATTCCCGACCTCGACTTTTCCGTGGAATAAGCGGGGCGCATTAGGCTGCTAGTCGGCCAAGGGCTTGCCCAACGGCTCGGACGGGGCTTAAGCTACTGCGTGCCGCAGCGGTTTCAATCACAAGCCAGGTGCTTGAAAATTTCGTTCGAGGTATTGCTTGAGTTTTCGAACTGTCCACGATCACGCCATACCCACCTTTCGGCCGCACCCGCTGTTGCGCAGCGGAAATCTGCAAACCCTGGCCAGCGTTTATTTCCCGGGGTCGCTCGTCGAGTACCAGGCTCGGCAGCATCACGTTCTGCTCGACGACGACGACCGACTCGTCTTGCATGACGACTGCCCCGCGGAATGGGCGGCCGGCGATCCGGCGACGCTGTTGATGCATGGCCTCGGCGGCTGTCATCAAAGCGTTTACATGCGACGCACCGCCGCCAAGCTTTGCGAGCATGGTGTTCGTGTGTTTCGCATGGACCTGCGCGGTTGCGGCGCGGGCGTCGAACTTGCCCGGCTCCCCTATCACAGTGGCCGCTCAGCGGATGCCGCCGCGGCGCTGCGGTACGTCGCTGAACAATGTCCCGGCTCCTCCGTCACGCTGGTGGGGTATTCGCTCGGCGGAAATATTGCACTGAAACTGGCTGGCGAATCCGCCGGCAGCCCGCCCGATAACCTGTGCCGGGTTATGGCCGTTTGTCCGCCGTCGGATTTATCCGCCTGCTCCGCATGGATCGGCCGTTTGCGTAATCGTGGGTACGACCGCTACTTTGCCAAACTGCTCGGCAAACAATTGCTCGACCGCAAGGCCCGTGCTCCGCAGGCAGTGTCGGTCGATTTTGCCCGACGCCCCAGGCAACTGCGCGAGATCGACGATTGGTTCACGGCGCCGGTCTGCGGCTTCGGCACCGCCGAGAATTATTACCGGCAGTCCAGTTCAGCCCCGCTGCTGCCGGACATCCGCGTGCCAACGCTGATTGTCGCAGCGGCGGACGATCCACTCGTGCCGCGACAGATGTTCGAGGCGTTACGCCTTTCGCCCACGACGACGCTTCGCGTTACCCGTCACGGCGGCCATTTGGGATTCATCGGCACGGCCGGCAGCGATCCCGACCGCCGCTGGCTCGATTGGCGCGTCGTCGATTGGGTATTGCACGGTCCATCTTTTCATTCGATGGACGCCCAGCGCCCGCATCACGTGAATCCCGCCCCCGCTGAGCATGCACCATCGGCCGGCGTCCGCACTTAATTCGCCGTCGCGGCTTGCCAGCTTCCCAGCGCCGCATTCACCCGCTCGATGACGCGCGCCCGCGATTCCATGTTCCAAGGCACCGCGTGCTCGACCTTCGGTTGCAGAAAATAGAGCGTCAGGCTCGTGGGGCTGACGCCCAATACTTCGTCTACAGCCAGCGCGTAGAGCGCCATTTGCAATTCGTAACTGGCCGCCAGCCGCGGCACACCGGCAGCCGACACCCGATTCGTCTTGTAATCCAGGATGTGCCAGCCTCCGTCGCGGTCCTGATACAAGCAATCGATGACACCTTGAATCGATTGCCCCTCCCCTGCCCCCCCGGGCGGCCACCGCAGCAAAAACTCCAGTTCCCGATGCACGGCCTGCGCCTGCCGCAGGGCCTCGGCGCGCGGCGAACGCAAAAACTGCTCGATCATCGCGGCGGCCGATTCAAGATTGACGTCGGCCGTCGCAAATCGTCGCGCTAACTCATCTCGGCACCGCTCTGCAACTTTTCGCTCATTGCTGAATGCCACCTGCGCAAGCACGGCATGGACCAGCGATCCGAGCTTCGTGGCATCACCCGCCACGTCGTCGGTCAAAAGCTCGACGGCGGCGCGTCCTTCATCGGTGACGACGTCTGGCCAGGATGTTTCGACTTTTAAATCGCTCGCCAGCCGCGAAAACGAAAAGACACGCTGGGCCGTTCGGTCGGCAGACAGCGGCGCCACTAGCGGTGGCAAAATGCCCCGACCGTTTGCAGCCCGCTCGTGCGCCTGTGTCGTGATCGATTTCCAATCAACGTGTCCCGCACCGTCTGTTGTCTTCCGTGGCGCCGGCGGTTCCTCGAGCGTCACATTGACTCGTGGTCGCCCGTACTCCGGGGGCAGTGCCACGCGCAGGTCGCCCGAGCGCAGGTCGAATCGTTCGCCAACAAACTCGAGCCATCCTGGCGGCTCGTCCAGATTCTTGACTCCCGCCGACAGCATCAAATAATCCGCGGCCCGGGTCGTCGCGACGTACAACAGACGAATCCCTTCGTCAGCTTCCTCCGGCTCTTCCATTTTTCGAAACAGATCGAGACCGCAAGCTCCCTCGCTGGCCGGGCTGGTTTTTGCCCTAACGAGCGGCCCCAATTCTTTATCGAATTCGAACGCATCTTGCGAATTGCGCTTCGCTCGGGCCAGATCCGGAACGATCACGACCGGAAATTCCAGCCCCTTCGCCTGATGAATTGTCATCAACCGAACGACGGTGCTGTTTTCGAGTTCCACGGGCGCCGGCGGCTCGTCCGGCTGCCGGGCGATGAACTCGCCGAGTTCGTGAATGAAGTCCGACAAAGTGAAAATTCCTGACTCGTCGAATCCGCGGGCCTGGTCGATCATTTTTCGCAAGTTGGCCAGCTTCCGCTCGCCCAGGAATTCCGCCAGTAGCAGGGCGTCATAGCCAGTGCGAGCTAGCGCCTCGCGAATGAGCGCCGCCACCGGCAAGCGATCTTTACGCGCTCGCAAGTACAACAAGGTTTCGGCCGCGAACTTGGCCTGGCGCCGTTGCTCTCGATCCAAGTCCTTCGGCAACTCCGTCGCGAACAGGCCGGCCGTTATCCCTTCCGGGTGTTGCCCGAGCCAGAATAGCGTCTCGTCCGCTAGCGAAAAGAACGGGCTGCGCAGCACACCGACCAGGCTGACGTCATCGCCCGGCGCGTCGATCGCCCGCAGCAAGTTCAGCAGGTCAAAAATCTCTTGCTGCGCATAAAAGGCACCACCGCCGACGAGATAATGGGGAATTCCGTAGCGACGCAGCGCCTCTTCGTAGTACCGCACGTCCGATAGCGCGCGGAACAAGATAGCCACATCACCCGGCCCGGCCGGCCGCGATTCACCGGTCGCCCGATCCGGCACGAGAATCTCGTGGGAATCGAGGAGAGCAGCCAATCGCCGCGCGAGCCAATCCGCCTCGCAGCGTCGCAATGGCTCGACCGTTACCCGTTCGACATTGTCGCCCGGCAGCGTTGCCCACAGGAATTCAATAGCCGGCGCTTGCGCAAGTGCAGGCCGACTCGCAGTAAGCGGACGGTACTGTCCCTTGTCTAAGCGCTCGCAAAACAGGGCATTTACGAAATCGAGCACCGCCGGCTGACTGCGAAAATTCTTCGTTAGTGGCAGCCGACCTTCCGACGGAATCTTCTTTTGCAACTCCCGAAACACTGCAGGATCCGCGCCGCGAAATCGGTAGATGGATTGCTTCGCGTCGCCGACGAAGAATAGTTTGCCGCGTTCGAGCTGGTCGCCGCACAGGGCCTTGACCAACTCGACCTGCAGCGGATCAGTATCCTGAAACTCGTCGACTAATAACAAATCCAACTGCGATGACAGCCGGTTGCGCAATTTCTCGCCGTGCGTACTGTTCAACAACTTGCGCGTCAGCGCCAACAGATCATCGAAATCGAGCAGACCGAGTTCGCGTTTTTGTTTCTCATACGCTTGCAGAATTGGCTCAGCCACGCGCAACAGTGCCAGGCCTGCCGAGGCACTGGCTAAGGCCACGTTGGGTTCGATACCACATTTCGGCAGTGTATCGTCGATCCATTTTCGCACGGCCTTAACAGCGTCGCGATATTCAGCGTACCGTTCGGCGCCGAGACTCCGCCAATGGCGCTCGTGGGTGACGTACTGTACCGTGGCGGACTCGCGGATGATCGCCCAGGCCGGCAGGATGTCGGCGCCGCCGTCGAGCGCCGCGAGTTGCATTTTCAGCGCCTCAAATCGCTCGATCAGTTTCTGATTCTCCGGCGTCCAATTGCCGACGATCTTGCGTACCGTCGCAACCTCGGGAAGCTCGAGGAACTTGTCTCGCAATTGCGGCAGAAGCTCGTCGCGTTCGACTTTTTGCCATTTTTTGACTAGCTCTTGCGGCGTCATCTTGGCCCAGGCGGCAAAATCGATCTCATGCCGATGCCCCAGCAGATGCTGAAACATTTCGCGCAGCCTGGGCAGATTGAACATAACGACCAGATCTAAAAGATCCTCGTTCATGTTCCCCAACTGCGCGCGCAACTGATCGTCGATTTGCTCGGAAAAAAGCGTGGCCGATTGCCCCGGCTGCAGAATCTGGAAGTGCGGATCGATATCGGCCTCGACAGCATGCGCACGCAACAGCGCTCCGCAGAAGGCGTGGATCGTACTAACCCGGGCCGTTTCCAATTCGCGCAGCAAGGCCAGCCAGGCCGGCGCTTCCTGGTCGCTCGCTTTGTGCAAGCGATCGCGGCACTTGCGGCGCAACCGATCGCGCATTTCGCGCGCCGCGCGGTCCGTGAACGTAATCGCGATCAATCGCGACAACGACGACGAACTGCCCCCCTCCGAGTTGGTTTCCGGCGAAAGCGCCGCCAGAAATCGCTCCACAAGGACATGCGTTTTCCCGCAGCCGGCGCCGGCTGACAGCGCGATCGAGACGCCACGCTTGTTGATTGCGTCGTGCTGCTCCTCGGTTACTCCGGAACTGGTGGCGGTTGCCATGGCTTCTCCGTTGCCCTCGCCTGGTTAACTCGGCACACGGTCGCAAAGTCGCAAAAACTCGTGCATTCGTCATCGCGACTAAACACCGGAAAACGGCCGGCACGAATGCTCTCCACCATCGCGATGACGCGTGAGGTATCGGCCTCCCGCACTTGCTGCCACAACTCGGTCAGCTTCGGCACATCATCGCGAAGTTCATGCATGGGGAGTGGAGGTGCCTTCGGGTAGCCCTTTCCAGCGATGAACCAATAGCCAGCAGCCCACGGCAGGCTTCCCTCGCGCGCGAGCAACTGCTCAGCGGCCAGGGCGTACAGAAAAACCTGCAGCGCGTCTCCCGATTCGATCGCCGCGAGGCCGTAGCGGGCCGAGCTGCCCGACTTATAGTCCAACACGCCGAAGACCGGCTTTCCGCCGGCGCGCCCCAGGTCGACACGATCGATGCGGCCACGCACCAATACTTGCCGCTTGCCGTCAGTCAGAAGCAGCGGTTCGGCGGTGGAAAGAGGATCGTCGCTCAGCCGCTCATCACCGAACGACACCTCAAAGTACGCCGGCGCAAGTGGCTCGTCGAGCTTGCTCCACAGCGCGTCATACCGCGCGTGCTGACCGGCATATTCCTCCAGCCAATTACGCAACTGCCGGCGTTCGATCTCGGCCAGCGCCGCTTGAAAGGGCTGCGCCCGGTCCTGGGCACGCAATTCCAGTTCAGCGAGCAGTTTTTCCGTCGCATCACGAAAGGCGGCCTTGGCCGCCGGATCCGCCGGCGATACCGGACGCCCCACCGCGCTATTCACCTCTCTGTGTAGGCGCGCCAGCGCCTCGTGCAACGTCGCCCCGCGCGATAAGGGATCAATGCTCACATTCAGTTCTTCGACCGGACGCAAGCTCAACACGTTCGATAAAAAGAATCGGTAGGGGCACTGCTGATATTGCTCCAGGCGACTCGCGCTGAAGCGAACCTGCGGACCGAAGTCGGCTTGCAGCATACGCGTGGCCGCAGAGCCAAGCATCCCTTCGAAGGGACCGAAATCGACGCGGTCCGCTCTGCTGACAATCGCGGCCAGTCCGGCCTCGATATTTTCGAACAGTGGGCGCGTCGGTTCCGTGGCCAGACCCGCCAGTAGTCCCGTTGCGTCAATGGCATGATCCTTCGCGCCACGCGTGACGTCGATTCCCGCCGCGTGCGCCACGGCGAGAATTCGTTGGTCGGTACCGCCCGCGGCCAGAGCCCGGTGCGGGATCGGTCGCAGATCATCAATGCGGAACCGCTCTACCTTTCCACCGCACGCCTCTTCCAATTCCCCCAGAAAAGGACTCGCCAAAAGCGGCTGCCCTTTCTCATCGAGGCCGGGAAAACTCAGGTGCAGGCGGCGCCGCGCGCGGGTTATCACTTCATAGAACAGCAGCATCTCTTGCTGGCTGATGTCGGCACGCAATACCAGCGGCAAGCCCGCCTCGGCGAACCGCTCGTAGTCGGACTCTGCGTACAATCGGTCAGCGCGCTCAGGGGGCGGAAACGCTCGTTCCGACAAGCCGACGAAAAACAAATACGGGATCGATAGCGCCCGGACGCTGGTGGCCGACAGCACTCGCACCCGTCCCGTTTCGTTGATCGTCGAGCGGAGCATGCCGGACTGCACAACGTCGCTCAACAGATCAAACATACCGGCCGCGTCGAATTCTTCGGCGGCCGCTCCCTGGGGCGTCATGGACTTCTCAACAGACGCGAGAACTTCACGCATCATTTGCCAGGCGGCTTCATCCTGTTGCGCAAACGGATCATCCGTCGCGGCAAAGTCGATCCCCGCTGTCAGCCCGATCTCTTTCCCCAGGCCCGTCAGCGCATCCATCCACGCGCTGATCGTTGCGCGCGCCGGCAGGTGATCGAACGCCGCGGCCAGACGCTCGAGAATGGGGAACGTCTGCCGCGCGTCGTCGCGGCGCCTGCGCGCGTCGAAATCGTTCAAATCTGCGATGCTCGTTGCACGCCGCACGGCCGTTAATAACGCCTTGCGGCCACGCGCCACTTGCAATGAGCGGATCGTCCGATCAGCCCGAATGACACTCGCGCCCGGCGACCAAATATCCCAAGCAGGCCGAAAGTAGTTGTTCCCCAAGAGATGCAACAGCCCACGAAACGGCCAATCTTCAACGTGCAAGCGAAATACCGCGATCAAGGCGGCCAGGATCGGAGATTGAGTTAGCGGAGTTCCCTGCTCCAGCGCGTACGGAACGCCCAACTCGTCGAAGACCTCGCGCAGTAGCGTCGAAAGTGCGCCGGGCGAACGCATAACGACCGCGACATCCGCCGGGCTGACCTTGCAACCTTGACGTTTATCTCCCTGGACAAGCAACTGCTTGATCTGACGTCCCACCAGATTCAACTCGTCAATCACCCGCCCCGCTTCGCTCACTTCGATGCCTGCCGCATCCTCGGCCGGGCGTACCAGCCGAGGGCTTTTGAATAACTCTTGTTCGACATGTGCCTGCGCCGGCCAGGCGGACCGCGGTAGGCGATCGAGCGTTTCGATGGCGAGGTTCGGCAGCCGCCGCTTCATTTCCTGGCACGCCGCGCGCGGCTTCGCGAACAGGTTGGGCCGGTCCGTCTCGGCTTCCATTAGCAGCGAAACCTGCAACGACGCGACGCGATCTGAAAGGATTCGGAGGATCTCGTGCTGCGGGCGCGTGAATTCCGTGAAACCGTCGACCACGACATGGCGCAAGGCTTCGAAGGGGCGCGTCTGCCCCTCGCGCAGCAACTCGCGGGCCGTCCAAAAGCGCCCTTCGCCGTCATACAACTGGCGTTCGTTGAGATGCAGTTGATAGGCTTCGTAGATCGCTACTAAATCGCCATCCTTCAGCTGAGCATCACGTCCGCAGGCTTTCCGGAACTCATCGGGCCAGATTTCCTGCCGCTTCAATTCGCTAATGAATTCGGCGACCAGGTCGACAAATCCAGTGGTTCCGGCGATCGGGGCGAAATACTTCAAACCCTTTGCATCAACCGCACGTTGAATCAGCCGCCGCAGAATCTGCCGCTTGATAAGGTCCGTGATCGGCTGCACGACCCTTTCACTGGCGGCCAGAACCTGCTCGGCAAATTGGTCGAACGTCATTACCCCGGGGGCAAAGCATGCCCGCAGTTCCCCCTCCAACAGCCGCTGGCGAACCTCGGCAGCGCTGCGATGCGTCGGAGAAATCCACAGCGAGCCGCCGATGGGCCCGGTGCGCAATGCCTCGCGATGGCCGGTCAGCAGGCGTTCCGTTTTGCCACTTCCCGACGGCCCAGCGATGACTGCCACGCGTCCCAGCATTCGGCCCTGCCCTCCGTGATGATCACGCCCCGCATCCCGATGTGCGCGGCGGTGAATTGATGAACTCGGTCCGCCGCGGTCCCACGATTTGAGCCGCGCCAGACGCAGCCGGGCACGAACTACCTCACGCCCATGACTCCGCCGGTACCGACCTTCTCAGTCCATTGTCCCGGCATGCCAGGCCCGGTTCAAGCGGTGACGGACAGCAGCAATCGCCGGTCAGTGGCCTCAGCTTCACGTTTCGGCCGCACGGACGTAGAATCTAGTGCTCTGCGATGCCCATCATCCTGGCCAAAATGGCCTGAATTGCCGTAACCGCTAGTCGTTCTCTTTCCCGCGAGTTTAATCCGTCATGAATGCCGAACACGATTGCCCCCTCGAGGTCACCTGCCGCGGCGTGAAGGATAAGCTCGATACGGGCGAGGCGTTTATGCTGCTCGATTGCCGCGAGGTGGACGAGTATTCGATCGCGCACATCGAAGGTGCAAGGTTGCTGCCGATGAGCGAGCTTTCCGCCCGCCTTGGCGAGCTCGACGCCTATCGCGATCAAGAAGTCATCGTGCATTGCCACCACGGCGGGCGTAGCGAGCGCGTGGCCAATTGGCTTCGCGGGCAAGGCTTTGCTAAAGCCCGCACGATGGTCGGCGGCATCGATCGCTGGGCCGAAGAAATCGATCGCACCGTATCGCGCTATTAAGTGCCGTGATTTGCGAAGTGGGGGCCGCCCGAAGCGGCTTGAACGGGACCCCTTCTTGACCTATAAATGAGGACCCCAGCCGAAGTGGCGGAATTGGCAGACGCGCAACGCTCAGGACGTTGTGGCCGTAAGGTCGTGGAGGTTCGAGTCCTCTCTTCGGCATTTTTGGGCAGCTAGTGAACCCCCGCACGGGGATCACAGGGGGCTGCGATCGTCGCGGCATGCGATCGATCTCTGGCGGCAATTCGCTGCCATTTGAAGGGCCTTGCCGTGTGGCCGCTAAGCCGCATCCGCTGGGCTACTTGCGGGCCCCGTCCGACCATTAGGCCCTGTCCTCGGACGGCCCACCGCAGTTCGCCAGCCCGCTGGATCGAACGGCTCCGATCGCGCGCTTTTCCGCCGTTACCTTGCAGCCGGTTCGGCCGAGACACTCGCGGCGTCACTCGTTTCGGTTTTAGCACCGGCACCGACTTCTTCGGTTCGCTGGTACAGATGGGTGTGGTGCCGATCGGTCAAGCCCATGGCGCAACCGGATCGTTTGTACTGTAGCTCGTAGAAAAGATCGCCATCGTAGCGCAGCCCAACCGGCGCATCGAGCAAGTAGTCCGCGCTATCCAAGCGATAATCGTACAGTACGTTTCGCACGACGTGGCCGGAGGCGAGCAATTTCGGCACATCGATGCAGGGAGTCTTCTTGCCGCCAATATCCAGGCAGGTCGGGCCGTCCACGTAGGCCAAGTCAATGGTCTTGGGTAATGACGCACTATAACCTTGTTCGTAAAAGACGACCTGCCCGGATTCCTGAACCTCACTGCAACTTTTGCGCTGCTCCCATTGCACCAGCTTTCGCAGTTGATCGGGAAGCTCGCTGCGGACCACCTGCTGCCATTCGGGGGTCTCGTCGACCGTTACGATCGACGCGTTGTGCCGTGCCGCGTACCGAGCAAAGATGTACGTGGTAATCCCCGAGCCGAACTCGACGATCGATTGCGGGCGAATGCGCTCCAACTGATAGATAAGTTCCAGCAGCTTCCAAGCGAGGAAGGTGTGGTCAGCGGCGCCTCGGGAAAGCCGCAGCTTCATATATTCCTGCACGTCGGGAGCATATTGAGCGAGGTGCTTCCGTGCTCGCGCACTGCGATTGTCGTAAGCCCGTAGTGCGAGATTCAGCAGCGCCTTGTCAGTGACGTACACCGCGGCGTTCCGCAAAAACGACTTCATAAAGAACGATCCCCACTCGGTCTACGCGCCGCATTTTGGAAGAAGCACGCCTAAAGAATAAGTGTGCCCTCGAACGACGCAATGGCATACTTGCAGATTCGTTATATCCTCATCCGCAGCCCAATATTCGGGCGGCAAATCCCACCGATCAAAACCTACATCTACAATGATTCATGCGGGCATTTTATGCAAAACTTGCGAAAGCTGCGTCCCTCAAATCTACATTCACCGTACAATGGCGCTTGCCACGGCGGGACCTTCGCCCCTTGACGGCGTTGCACTCCGCGGCAATCTTTTTTTCGGAACATTCGGCTCTTCTACCACGCCCTAAGCCGCAAATCGGCGCGCCGTCATGGCCCCTAGGGCGTCGATCACTACCGTGTCCGTCAGCGTGCCAGGGCGACCCATGGCCGATTATTCGCACCTACGGCATCGGCAAAGGCTCCTCCACGAACGATTTCTACATTACGGGGCTGCAGAGGTTATGACGCTTATGCGCCTGATCATCATTCGTTCCATCCGCCGCGTGCTGCTTGCCGTCGGCCCCCTGATTCGGCAAATGGTCTTCTGCCTGCGACGAGGCGAGCCGCTGATCTTGGGCCGAGGCCTGGCGATCTTGTTCGCGTTTTCCGCTGTCGCGTCTGCAGACACCTATAACCCGGCATCCCTTGGTGCCAAGTACGGCGCGACCGACGACGCGTCGGTCGCGGCCAACGATGCCGCGATCGTCAAAGCCATTCGCCGCATCACAAGTCAGGGGGGCGGCGAGATCGTGATTACAGGTTCGCTCGCGCTGTCGAAAACCATTCCCTGGCCTTCGGTCATTTACGCTAAAACACCCCAGTACCCGACTCATTTTGCCATTCGTGGCACCCCTGACGCTGAGTTGTATGACATCGATGGCGGCATCTTGATCGACGTTCCCCAGCCCAAACGCCCTTCGAACCTGCCGGGCTACGACGTGCGCCAGCGGATCGAAAACATTGGCATCCGCGGCGGATCGGTACGAATCACGGGCGGTGGAAAATACATCTCGGTGCATGGCTTAAGAATTTACGAGGTCGAGCATGGCGTCGCGCTGAGCGTTACGAACTACGATGGCGGCGTTCTGGAAGCCAACATTCACAACAACCCCGGCGCCACAGGCTTTGTGCTGAACTCGTGTCATTACGTGCAGGTCGACCTCACCAGCCGCGAGAACGCCGTAGGCGGCATCATCGAGGGGTGCGACGCCCTCAATGGACGGATCTATTGCGAAGCCAATACGGGTTTTGGCATCGCCATGCACAGGCTGAATCGCTCGAACATTTGTTGGTGGTTGGAAGCGAACAACAAGAGGCATCTACAGGGCAAACGTCGGTTCTGTTGGGGAAACGTCTTCACCGGCATGACGCAAAGCGATTCGAACGAGGCCTGGGACGACGACCCCTTTTCCCGAGTAGGAAATTCCTCTCCCTCGTCCCCCACCGTCCTGGCGGGACTCGGCGAGTTGACGGCCACGGCCGTTCCCGGACGGACGCAATTCCCCTCCGGAGTCGACCTGGCAGGCGATACCGTGACCATCCATCCGGACGCGTTTGTGAATGACAAAGCGCCCAGTGGCCAACCCAATTGGATCGAACTAAAACCGTCCGATCGCGACGATTGCGGCGGCAGTTGGCAACCGGGGGACGTCTTCATCGCCACGGTGAAAGTTGTGCCCGACGCCGCGGCCAAGAGCTGGTACTCGCGCCATCCCCAGGTGCAACTCCTGTTTGTCGCTGGTTGCATGACGGGCGCTCCGCCCGACTTTAATCAGCGTTGGTTGCCCGAAGGCTCGGGCCAGGAAATGGTGGTGTTCGGCCAATGCACCAAGGCCGGCACAGGCCTGCGGCTATTCTTTTACCCGCACCTCAGTGCCGACGGCGTCGGTCCGGACAAAACGCTGTCCTTTAAGATGAACGCCGAGGTTCGTAAGCTGCCGCGTTAAATCACGCAGGCTCGCCTCGTCCCGGATTGCACGGCAATCACACGTGCATTCGATGCGCATGGCGATCAGGCAAAGCGCAAAAAAAATGCGGTCGGAGTCGTACCTCCGGCGGGTTACACCAGAAGCACGCTTCGACCGCTAGCCGACACCCTCGCCGGCACGTATTCGGGAGCCCGATTACGAGCCCAATTGCGTTGCTACGTTGTTGAACGTGCTATTGGCATTTGTGCCGATCGATTGAATCGCCGCCAAGCAGACGATCACGATCAACGCCAACATCACCGCGTATTCAACGGCGGTTGGGCCATCCTCGGACTTGATGAACTTCCAGCATTTCGATGCGAAGGGCTTCATAGTTGTCGTCTCCACAAGCTGTGGGGCCGCGACCCGGTCGGAAGACACCCGACCCGATGGGATGTGGCAGCGGTCACCGGACAAGTCTTTTGCAGGAGAGGCCGTTTGATTGCCTCTAGAGGAACACTATGTCAAATTCGTCCGGTGTCAAAACAAACCCGCATTCTTTAGAAAAAGCCCCGGCTTTCCGCCACGACTGCTGGTATCGATTGTGCAGTTCGCTCGCAGGGTGTTGACGGGATCGACGGGATCAAGGCGACCAGCCCATTCGGCATTACGAGCGTTTAGGGCGAGGCACGCGCTTCCCCGCTCCTTTTTTTCGCCCGCGCTGTTTGCCCCGGTTGGCCCGCGTGCCATGGATCTCGACTTCGTTGCGTTTCTGGCCGACCGAGTCGCGCAATTGCGAAATTCGATCGCGCAACGCCGCGGCCCGCTCGAATTCCAGCGACTCCGCCGCGGCCAGCATCTCGCCTTCCAACTCCTGAATGTATTCCTCAGTGATGTATTCGGCCTCGTCGTTCCGGCCCACGGCCCGGTTCGCCTCGGCGTGTGCATTGGCTTCGGACTCGATGCCGGACTTGATGCTCTTCCGCACGGTCTCGGGCGTAATACCGTGCTCGCGGTTGTACGCTTCCTGCAGCGCACGTCGACGTAGCGTCTCATCGATCGCGTTTTGCATCGACTCGGTCACCTTGTCCGCATACAGCACGACTTTCGCGTTCACGTTGCGCGCGGCGCGACCGATCGTCTGCATCAGCGACGTTTCGCTGCGCAAAAAACCTTCCTTGTCCGCGTCGAGGATCGCCACCAACGAGACTTCGGGCAGATCCAACCCCTCGCGCAGCAGGTTCACCCCCACCAGCGCTTCGAAGCGCCCTTCGCGGAGTTCGCGCAATAGCTCGACGCGTTCGAAGGCATCCAGCTCGCTGTGCAGCCATTTGCACTTCACGCCTTGCTCCGTCAGATAGTACGACAGATCCTCGGCCAGCCGCTTGGTGAGCGTCGTGACTAGCACGCGTTCGCTGACGGCCGCCCGCTCGCGAATCTGCCCCAACAGGTGCGGCACTTGCCCGCGCGCGGGACTGATTTCGATCACCGGGTCCAAAAGGCCGGTGGGGCGAATCACTTGTTCGACGACTTCGCCGCCGGTTTGCTGCAACTCGTACGGTCCGGGCGTGGCCGATACGTACACCACTTCGCGAATCCGCCGCTCGAACTCTTCGAATCGTAGCGGCCGGTTATCGAGCGCGCTGGGCAGGCGAAAACCATGTTCCACCAGCGTCGACTTGCGACTGAAGTCGCCGGCGAACATGCCGCGCACCTGCGGCACCGTGGCGTGAGACTCGTCGATAAATAACAAGAAGTCGTCCGGAAAATAATCGAACAGCGTATCCGGCGTCGAACCGGGCGCTCGCCCGGACAACGGCCGGCTGTAATTCTCAATGCCTGGGCAGTAGCCGACCTCGGTCATCATCTCGATATCGAATCGCGTGCGGGCGTTCAGCCGCTGCGCTTCGAGCAATTTTCCGTGATCCTTTAACTGGGCCAGTCGCAAATCGAGTTCCTCGCGAATCGATCCCACGGCGGCCTCGATACGCTCCTCGGGCAGAACAAAGTGCTTTGCCGGATAGACGTATAGCTCTTCTTCGACCGAAATCACCTCACCGCTGGTTGGGTTGATGATCGACAGCTTCTCAATCTCGTCTCCCCAGAACTCGATGCGCAAGGCAAACTCTTCATACGACGGCCACAGTTCGACGCAATCGCCGCGCACGCGAAACTTGGTCCGAGCAAATTCGATGTCGTTGCGCTCGTACTGCACATCGATCAACTTTCGCAGCATCTCGTCGCGATCGAATTGCTGGCCGCGGCGAAGGCCCACGACCATCGCCCGATAATCCTCGGGCGAGCCCAAGCCGTAGATACACGACACGCTGGCAACGATCACAACGTCGCGTCGACTGACCAGGGCACTCGTCGAAGCGAGTCGCAGCCGGTCGATCTCCTCATTGATCGAGGCGTCTTTCTCGATATAGATGTCACGCTGCGGGATGTAGGCTTCGGGCTGGTAATAGTCGTAATAGCTAACGAAATAATGCACCGCGTTATAGGGAAAGAAGTCCTTGAACTCGCCGTAAAGTTGCGCCGCCAGGGTCTTGTTATGCGACAGGACCAGCGTCGGCTTTTGAATGTTCTTGATGACATTGGCCATCGTGAACGTCTTGCCCGAACCCGTGACCCCCATCAGTACTTGCTGCTTGCGCCCGGCGTGCAGGCCCGCGGTGAGTTCGGCGATGGCCTGCGGCTGATCGCCGGCGGGCGCGAATGGGCTAACGAGTCGAAATTCCACGCGTGAGACTCCTCCCTGTTGGACCGGGTTGGCTCGGCTGCTAGCGGCCGCGGCGGGCCAAGTCCCTCATTGTACGGAATCTGGCGAAGCGCCAAAGTTCCGCAGCCGGAAAAGCCGATACATTTCTCAAACTCTGCCAATTTCACCGTGCTTCGCAAGGGTTCTCTTGCGGGACGGCACCGCGGGCAGCAGGGTTCGCAGACCCTGCCGGGAGCGGCAAAACGATGCGAGCGGCGGCACTTTTGCTAGCTGTGTCAGTCCTCGCCGGCGGCTGCCGGACGCATCTCAGCCTGCGCGACAACACCGTGGCCACGACCGAAACGCTCACGGATCTGAACTACCAGCAGGTGCTGGACAATTTGGCCCGCTTCGTCGCCAACCCCGCCGTCATGCCCTCGTTGGCGATCGTCAACGCCGGCACGGTGAACGTGGCCGACCAGAAGGGAATGAGCGTCAACGGCACTTATGCTCCGACATTGACCCAGGCGATGCAATTCGGGGCCGGCCTGCCGATTCTGAGCATGCTGTTCAATCCTAGCGCCTCGCGCAACCTGACCGAAAACTGGTCGCTGGCGCCGGTGACGGATGTCGATAATCTGCGCCGCATTCGCTGCGCGTTTCAGATGGTCGTCAGCGGGGATGCTGAAGCAACCCACTGCATTGATTGCCGGGAACTGCTCGAACGCTTCTATCTCGGCGAGCAAGACGATTTGGAATGCGTCATACCCACCGGTTGGTTCAACGCCGGCTGCGAAGAGGACGTTGCTCCTAACGCCTGTTACACCGGTCATTGCAAGAACCTGTACGTGTGGGTGACACCAGATGGACTCGATGGCTTGACCCGCTTTACCATGACCGTGATCGACCTCGCCACTGGCAAGCCCCACGCGCCGACCAAAACCGTGGTGCGCACCTACAAGGCCGACGGTACGCTCGACAACATGCAGGTCACCACAACGGAAGTCGACCTGGAAGCGCTCGAGAAGCAACACAAGGAAGGCACGCGCGGTGAGCGCGTGCGGCAATACGTCACGCCGCCAAGCGTGAATCCCGGCATGTTCTTCGTGCCCAGGTAGGTGATACGCTCTGCCCGGCGTCGCTGGGCACGGTCGCCGTGACATGGGGCCTGCAGGCTCGCAAAAGCCTGACCACGGCGATTGTCCGTTCTGCCGCCCCGCGGCAAGCATGTTTGCCGATGGTACGGGCCGGTGTTAAGTTTCAGGGCGAGAGCTAGTCACTCTGCATCGCCCGTGATTTCAAAGGACGATCGTTTCTCGGTGTACTCTCTGCCCGTGGTGGCAAATTTCCTGGAGGACAACCGCGATGTCGTTGCGCAAATCCATACACGATACGACTGCCGACCCCCTGTCGCGGCGAGACATGCTGCGGCATTGCGCGGTGGGAGCGTGCGGCCTGGCGATTTCACCGGGCGTACTTATCTTAAATGGCTGCGCGCCGAGCGCCTCGACGACGAAAGCGCCATCGGCGGATGAATCGAACGACGTCGACTACACGCTGCGCGCCGTCAAAAAACAGGCCGCGCCCGACGGACGATCACGCGACATCCTCTGCTACAACGGCGAACTGCCCGGCCCCGTAATTCGCGCGAAGCTGGGCCAAAAACTGCGCGTCCGCGTGAAGAACGAGCTCGACGTTCCGACGAGTGTCCATTGGCACGGCCAGCATCAGCCTGGCACCTGGCAAATGGACGGCGTCGCAAATGTCTCGCGTCCGCCGATCGCGCCGGGAGAGGAATTCGTCTACGAATTCGAGGCCACTCCGGCCGGCACGCATTGGTATCACTCGCACACCGGCGTGCAATACGGCGACGGATTGTTCGGCCCGTTGATCGTCGAAGACGACAAACCTATCGCCCCGTACGATCGCGAAGAAATCTTGCTCCTCAATGATTGGTTCGCCATGCCCGCAGAAAAGATCCTCGCGGGGCTCACAGGTTCGTCCGGCGGCGGCATGGCAGGCATGAAGATGACGACCACCGCTGACGGCGCGCCCGCCAAAATGCCCGCGATGAAAATGCCAACTACGGACAGCGCCGCGAAGATGCCTGAGAAGGCTACCGACGAGAAAGCGATGCCGCCGATGAAATCCGCTGCAATGGCCGGAATGAGCATGGCCGGCGACGGCAAGCCGGACGTCGGAGACGTGCCGTTCGAGTCGGTTCTTTTCAACGGCCGCGGACGTTTCGGCGCCGACAGCATGACACCACTGCCCACGATCGACGTCAAACCGGGCGAGACGCTGCGGCTGCGACTGATCAACGGCTCGACGACGTATGCCCTGCGCTTTCAGATCGACGGCCACCGGCTGACCGTGATTGCTAGTGACGGCGCCCCCTTGGAACCGGTCGAGGTTGACAACCTGGTCATCAATGTCGGTGAGCGCTATGACGTTCTGCTGCGTGCCGATCAGCGAGGCGCGGCCTTGATTCGCGTCGCGACCTTGGCCGGCGATGAAGCCCGGGCGCTACTGCGTTATCCCAACGCAGCCGCTGGCGAGCCGGCCGTAACGCCGGTCGCCTGGGGCGAGCGCATATACCACGCCGCCGAAATGCGGGCTCGCGATCCCGTTCCCGTCAGCAAGAAGCCTCGCGAGATTCGCCTGCGATTGGGCGGCACGATGTCTCCCTACGCCTGGAACATCAACGAACAAACCTATCCGCAGGCCGATCCGATTTCGCTCAAAGCCGATGAAGTAGTCCGCTTCGTCATGGAAAATCCGACCGGCATGGATCACCCGTTTCATCTGCACGGGCATTATTTTTCGGTCCTCGGCGATCCAGACCGCCCGAACCTGACCAGCGCCCCGAAGAAAGACACTGTGAACATCCCGGCCGGCAAAACCGTGCTGCTTGAATGGCGTGCGACGAACCCCGGCCGCTGGTTCTACCATTGTCACATCGAATGGCACGCAGTCACCGGCATGGCGCGGGTGATTGAGATTTCATGAGGTGTAGGTGCCCGTGCGCGTCGACTCATTAACGAACTAAAATTATTACACGACTAGAAATCGTTAAACTCGGCAATTAGACTGGCCGCCAATGCAGTGCAGGCTGCTGCGGAGCCAACTGGCCACGGTAGACGTGAAAATGAAGGACTTGATGATGGAAACTGCGATTGCGGGGGTGACAACCTGCGACTACTGCCGCTCGAGGTTCAAGGTACAGGAACGACAACTCAGGCTCGAAGGAAAGACCATCAAGTGCCCGAAGTGCCACCGTGATTTTATCGTAAAGATCGAGCGACCGTCGCCGGTTGAGAGGGCCGCGATCCACAACTCGGAACAATCGGACGCACAGCGCAAACGCCGAACGAAGCAGGAGATTCGCAAACACTTCTTTTCGACAATCAAGCGCGGCATGCGTCCCTACCACAATCGCCTAATGGAGATTGCCTCACAGGACAATGCTTCGGAGGAGGAAGTACGTCGTTGGTGCATTGACGTACTGAGGAGCGTTCTTGGATACGAGGATATTGAAATAGATACCGAAATGCGCGCCTTAAATCAACGAATCGACATCGCGCTAAAGCGAGATGACAAGGTGTTCATGGTAATCGAGTGCAAAAATATCCGTTCGAAACTGCCGTGCAATGTTCGCGATCAGGCGGTCATGTACGCATTGAATAAGTCGGCGGACTGGGCCGCAATTACAAACGGACAAATATGGAAGCTTTACAGGGTATTCCCAGTAAAGGGAGCGGACCCAACCACGATTGAAGTGTTTGACCTTGCGCTCCTCGACGAAGATGGCGTAAGCGACGATGACATTGAGAAGTTGTATTTGCTCACTAGCCGCGCCGTTTTTAGTGGCGACTCAGAACTAATGTACCATCGGACAGCATGCCTTTCTAACCGACGCGTGCTTGCGGCAATGACGACTCCTCGTGTCGTAAAAGCAATCCGACACTCACTTATCGAGCAGTACAAGCAAGAATGCGAGCAAAGCGTTAAGCTCTCAGACGACGTCGTCGTGGATCGGGTCCGGGACCTATTCCTGCCGGCGGACTTATAGATGGACGTTCGTCATCCCTTCGCTAGCCGTAAAGCTTGTGCGCTTCGTCGTAGCTGATCTGCCGTGCCCGGACCGTGCCGTCGGAAAGTCTCTCACCTTCGGGGTCGAGATACAGCCGGCCTGTGGGCTCGGCATTGCCCGGATTCACAGACAGCACATGCAGGTTGAAGATGAAAGCCGGCTCGGTGATCGCCTTGAACCAGTGGACGTTGTCCTTGAAGTCCGAGACGGTCGAACACTCGCCCGGTGTGAATGTGCGATCGACCGTCGGCCGGATGATGTAATGCTCAGGCTCGTCCTTCAAGCGATCGTAGTGCCGGCCGCGCAGGTCCCCTTTCAAAATCAAGAACGCCGTGGCCATGTTGTTGTGCCCATGCGGCACGACCGAGCGGTCCTTCTTGAGGGCGAAAATCTGTCGCCCATAAATCAAATTCTTCGGCACCCCTTCGACCTCGGGGAACTTGAAACGCAGGCTCAGAGCGCCGTTGTCGACGAACTTCACGCCATTTGATAACTGATCGAAGTCGATCAGGGCCAGGATGTCTGCCAGCGGCACCTGCCGGAACAACTCTTCGACCTTTTGCTGCCAGACGAGTTGCTCGATCTTCTGCCCCTTCACGTCCTGCCCGAGTTGCTCGATATCACGTAGCCACTGCGCGGCCGCTGGTCGAACGTCGGCGCCCAGTAGTTCGTGTTGAAAAACCGTCTCCAAAAGAGACATCGTCAACAGCGTGGCCAACGAATCGCGAGCGAACTGACGGCGAGACATTTCGGACATGGCCGTGGCTCTCCTAAAACCGAAAGAGCGAAGGGACGCTGACAAGTATCGTAAAGGATGCGCGCCAGTCCAGCAAATATCGGCAAAATCGTCGAATCGTTTGCGCGCATTAAATGAGCCGGTGCCCGCAGGGCGCCCGACCATCAGGATGGTTTTTCGACCGCCGAGATCAATTGGTTCCCCATTTCTTCGGTCGTTAAGCGTCCGCCCAGATCGGCCGTCTTGTGCCCCGCGGCCAGCGTCCGCTCGACCGCGGCAAGAATCGCCTGCCCAGCGTTCGTCGCTCCCAGCCAGTCGAGCATCATGCCGGCGCTGAGCACCGCCGCGATTGGGTTCGCAATGCCGCGCCCGGCGATATCGGGGGCCGAGCCGTGTACCGGCTCGAACATGCTGGGAAACTTGCGTTCCGGATTGGTGTTCGTGCTCGGCGCCAGCCCCAGTCCACCGGCAATCGTGCCAGCCAGGTCCGTGAGAATATCGCCGAACAGATTCGAAGCCACGACGACGTCGAACGTCTCTGGCCGGCGCACCAGGTTCATCGCCGCCGCGTCGGCATGCTGCTTGTCGATCGTGATATCGGCATACTCACCAGCGATATCGTCAAGCACATCATCCCACAACACGTAGGCATACCGCTGCGCATTGCTCTTGGTGATCATCGTCAGATGCTTGCGGCGCGTGCGGGCCAGTTCGAATCCGAACCGCAAAATCCGCTCGACGCCGCGCCGCGTATGAATGGCGGTCTGCACCGCACACTCGTCCGGCGTGCCGCGTCGGATCCGCCCGCCATTATCGACATATTCACCTTCCGAGTTTTCGCGCACTACGACCAGATCGACATCTTTGGGCCCCTTGCCTGCTAGTAGGCTGTTGAGCCCGGCGAATAACTTCGCCGGACGCACGCAAGCGTATTGATCGAACCGCTGCCGCAGAGTTACCAGCGGCGCGAGAGTGACGTGATCAGGCAATTCGGCCGGCCAACCCACCGCCCCCAGCAGGATGGCATCGAAGGGGCGCAATACGTCCAAAAAATCCTCAGGCACGACCCGTCCCGTCTCGCGGTAGTAAGCCGCACTCCAGGGAAACTCAACCAGATCGAGCGCAAATTCCCGCTGCTGTTTTTCCACGGCCTTCAAGACACGCAGCGCCTGCGCAATGACCTCGGTGCCGATCCCATCTCCCGGATAAACCGCAATGCGGAAGCGCTTCATCACCACTCCTTGTTCACATCTTTCAAAAAATCTGCGTCCATCCTCGCAATCTGCGGATCAACTCTGAATCCTCAACGCACGATCGGCGGCCAATCCTTCGCCCAGGGATGGGCCGCTTCATACGCGCTCGCCAGCCGAATCACCGTCCATTCATCGTGTTGCCGGCCAATGATCTGCAAGCCCACGGGCAATTTTTGGTCGTCAAAGCCAACGGGCATACTCGCTGCCGGCTGCCACGTCATATTGGCCGGCACGACATGACCGAGCCACGACAGGGCACGCACGGATTGCCCCTCAATAACCTTCGGGCCCAGCGTGCCGTTCAAGGTTGCCGTGATGGGCGCCGTTGGTGTCAACACCGCGTCGAATTGGTCGAACACGGGCGAGAACTTTTCCCAATACTCTTCCCGCTGCCATTGTGATTGCACCAGGTCGTAGTAAGTCAGCTTATCGGCATTGGGCAGCATCTTTCGTGTCGGCGGAAAAATCGTCTGCTCCCATTCAGCACGACGCGCTTGCATTCCGACGGCCGCTTCGCACAGCACGATCGTTTGTTGGGCAGGCCCCAGGTCAGGCAGATCGAGTTCCAGCGGCGTCACCTGGCAGCCCAACTGCTCGAAACGTTCGGCGGCCTGCTGGCAGACGGCCATTACCGCCGGCTCGACAGGCAAGCTACCGAGTCGCGGACACCACGCCAGGCGCAGACCGCGTGCTTCACCAGTGCAAGCCGCCAAGAAGCTTCGCCCCGTCGCGGGCAAGCTCCAACGATCGAGTGAATGTGGTCCGGCCAGCACATCCAGCGCCAGTGCCGTATCGCGCACGGTACGCGTCAATACGCCCTGGTGCGACAGCGATTCCCAGCCACGAGGAAACGGCGAATGCGGCACGCGCCCCATCTGCGGCTTCAGTCCGAAGACTCCGCAGAAGCTGGCCGGTATGCGGATCGAGCCGCCACCATCGCTGGCCGTGGCCAAAGGGCCAATCCCGCACGCCACGGCCGCCGCGGCGCCGCCGCTCGAACCCCCGGTGTTGTAGCGCACATCCCAAGGATTATTCGATTCGCCAAATAGCGCATTGGCCGCCAGTGGGATCAGGCCGAATTCCGAGGTGTTCGTTTTCCCGATGATGATCGCGCCGGCACGCTTCAGTCGCTCGACAATAGGCTGGTCATGGTCGGGGATAAAATTCTCGAACAGCTTCGAGCCGAGCGTCGTGCGGATGCCGGCGGTGAGGTGCAAATCCTTGACCGTGACCGGCACACCCAACAAGGGCGGCAACTCGCCGCCGCGCATCACCAAGGTCTCGGCCTGACGAGCTTCCTCGCGCGCCCCTTCGTCGCACCGCGTCACCAGCGCGTTCAACGACGGATTCAACCGGGTCGCTTGCGCGAGCGCCGCATCCACGGCCTCGACAGGCGACACGCGACGTGCCCGGATCGCCGCTGCTAAATCCTCGGCCGTCAGATAACAAAGTTCATCGGCCATGCGGCGGGCGATCCGTCAAAATCGAGATGCGGTCAGGTGGCGAACGACCTTACGAAACCGAGATCACAACGCTTCGATCTGGGCAGGCATGGCAAGGCGATTTTTGCCAACGCCCCGTTGGCCTCCTATCATGGAGACGCGCCGCAAGAGTGTCAAACGGACGGAATTCCGCCGCGGCGCTCAATAGCAACCGCGCAGCATTGCGACAGGAATGAGGCAACCGATGGCCGCTTACGTTCGTCATTTTCATTTCGTGATTGCCGTCACAGCGTGGCTGCTGAGCGTTGCCGCGTCGCACGGCGACGACGAGACTTCGACCACCGACGAACGCGGCGACAGCCCCGCCGTCGATGCGTCCGGCGTCGAAGAGGTTTTCCAGCGAGTGAAGCCGTCGCTGGCCGTCATCTCGGTGCGCGGCCGCGACGGAAAATTGCGCGGCCTGGGCAGTGGATTCGTCGTGGCGGCCGACGGGCTGATCGCCACCAACATGCACGTCATCGGCGAGGGGCGCGCCATCGAAGTGCAACTGGCAGACGGCAAGCATTACGACGTGAAAGGCATTCACGCCTTCGACCGCCACCTCGATCTGGCAGTGTTGCGCGTCGATGCCAAAGATCTGAAGCCGCTACCGATCGGCGACTCGGAAGCCTTGCGACAAGGACAGACCGTCGTTGCGCTCGGCAATCCGCAAGGCTTGCGCCATAGCGTTGTCGCCGGTGTCGTGTCGGGCCGGCGCGAGATCGACGGTCGCTCGATGATCCAATTGGCCATTCCGGTCGAACCCGGCAACAGTGGTGGGCCCCTTGTCGACCTGCAAGGGCGCGTTGGCGGGATCATCACGATGAAGTCGGCCGTTACGGCCAACCTGGGCTTCGCCGTCGCCGTGAATGATTTGAAGCCGCTTTTGACCAAGCCCAATCCGGTGCCAATCGCCCGCTGGATCAATCAGGGTTTGGTCGACCCGCGGCAATGGCAAGTCCTGCAGGGAGCCAGTTGGCGCACGCGGGGGAGCCGGATCCTGGTCGATGGCGAAGGAGACGGTTTCGGCGGGCGCGCGCTCTGCCTGTCGACGACGACGCCGCCCGAATTACCTTTCGAAATGAGCGTCTCTGTGCGATTGGACGACGAATCCGGCGCCGCCGGCCTGGTCTTCGCGGCCGACGGCGGAGACAAGCATTACGGCTTCTATCCCAGCGGCGGCGGACTCCGTCTGACCCGCTTCGATGGTCCCGATGTGCTGAATTGGACGATCTTGTCGCAGCAGTCGTCCCCCTTCTATCGTTCGGGCGAATTCAACAAGCTGCACGTGCGGGTCGAACCGGCCCGGATCGTCTGTTCCGTAAACGGGCACGTCCTGATCACGACGCCGGTGTCGCGGCCCCTTGCCGGGAAAGTTGGCCTGGCGAAATTTCGCGATACTCATGCTGAGTTCAAGGAATTCCGCATGGCGAAAGAGCTCCCCGAGCCCACTTTCGGCACCGACGTCGCCGCACGGATCGACCAGCTCATCTCTGAGCTTCCGGCCGACCGCGCGCCTGGCGTGGCGCTCGCCGAGAAATTGGCCGTCAGCAATGATCTCACGTCAGCCGCGATCGCCGAGCGGGCGCAGCGGCTTTCTCGGCAGGCTGAACAGTTGTTGCTCCTCAGTACCAAACTTCGTGAGGCACAAGTCATCGGCGACCTGGTAAAGCGGCTGGCTGAACCCGACGAATCGACAGACCTGCTGACCGCCTGCCTCTCCGTCGCCCAGCTCGATAACGCCGATGTCGACAGCGAGGGTTATCGCCAGATCGTGGATCGAATGGCCGCGGACATCTCCGCGTCGCTCATGGAAAAGGCTGACGAAGCGGCGCGCCTGGCCGCGCTCGACAAGTTCTTCTTCGAAGAGAGCGGGTTCCACGGCAGCCGCAGTTTTCAGTATTACCGGCGCGCCAACAGTTATATCAACGATGTGCTGGACGAGCGCGAGGGACTGCCGATCACGCTGTCCGTGATCTACATGGAGCTCGCCCGACGCCTCGACTTGAAAATCGAAGGGGTGGGCCTGCCGGGGCACTTCGTGGTGCGCTATCGCCCCGCCGACGGCGAACCGCGGCTGATCGATGTGTTCGACGAGGGCAAGACTATCACCTCTGACGAGGCTGCCCGCCGCGTTCGTGAAGCGACCGGCGAATCTCCCACCGAGGAGCAAACACGCCCCATGACCAAGCGGGCCATCGTGCTGCGCATTCTGCACAACCTGATTGGCGTCGTACAGCGGCAAGGAGACGAGCGGGCAGCCCTGCGATATCTGGACGCGCTACTAGCGCTGTCGCCAGACGCGCACCAGGAACGATTCGTGCGCGCGATGCTTCGCTGGCAGACAGGCGAGCATGAGGGCGCCAAGCAAGATGCCGATTTCCTGCTCGAGCACGAGGCGCAAGGCGTGCAGCTCGATCGACTGCGAGATTTCCGCGCCATTCTGGAACGCAGCACCAAGTAGTGCGCGTCCGCCGAGTTCGCCGCCCGCGGGCAGGGTCAGGCAAAAGTGACAGACGCGCGCTTTTGCACCCGAGAGAATTGCGAGGACGTAGGCCGCGTTAGCCGGCGCGGCCTACGTCGTCGCCAGATGTCTTGTTCGCCACGCGAAATGCGGGTTCGCGCTTCGCCCAGACGCAATCGGTCAGGCACGTTGTGCTTCGTACACCGCGATCGCAAGTACGCGGAAACGACTATGCCTGCTCAATCACCGGCGAATGCCACGCTTACCAATTCCAATGCTTGTTGCGACGGCGGTGCAGCCCATTGAACGCCGAAGACTTCGACGGCGTGCTGCTGGTGCTACTGGTGCTGCTGCGCCGGACGGACGAGCGGCGGGTACGTTGCGGCGAACGTTCCGGCTGGCGACGGCCGTAGTCGAAATCGTTGTCGGCGCTGTAATCCTGGTGCGAATTGCTGTACGACGGCATGCTGCTTTCCTTTCAAAAATTGCGGACGGCTGGTGCACCGTCCATCCCATGTTTTGGCCCGGTCATGGGTCGTGACCGGTACCGCAAATCAAGTCTCGAACTATCACGAAACCCGAGGCACGTGCCTCAGGAAGATCGGTAAAACTTCATCTCTCCGTGCCCGTTGCGTTGCTGACGATTGCTGGCCGTCAACCGCTCGACGGTTTCGCGCGCTGCCACGCACAATCCGACGAGCTCGCTGCCATCGATCGCACCGGGCAGATACATCCAGACGCCCAGATGTCGCGCCCAGACTTCTTCGCGCGGATCGTCGACATTGCCGCAAACCAGCAACAACATCCGGCTGGTACAGGCCAGTTGCTCGACAAGAAAGCGAAAGCTCGGCAGATCAGCGCAGGCCGGCCCGCTGAGATCGACGATGGCCATTTGCAGCGATCGCTGCCGGGACTGTGTCACCGCCGCGGCCACGTCGCCGCAAAGCGTGACATCCCAACCCCCTTCGCGAGCCGCGAAGCCAAGGTTGTCCCGACGGGCATCGTCGGTGGCTACAATCAAACATTGCGCGGCATCCACAGCCCGTAACGCCACTCGTGGTGGCGCAGCCGCAGGCGCGACAGATAATTCCCTAGAAGGTTGCATCGTGGCGTTGTGCTTCGAGCGTGTGGATAAGGTTGAGCGACACTTGTCCCATCCGGCGCAAATCGCCTGCGCCGTCCAGCCTCCCTGCCACGTTGGTCTCAATGCGCGCCAGCCCGGACTCGGGTTTAGGAAGCCCCTTAGCGCGAATCGAGATGTCCTGCCACGCGTGCTATCGCCTCTCAGCGACCTCACCGCGGCGGATTCTTCTTTGGCAAGCACCGTGCCGTTTTCGGCACCACGGAAAAGTCGCTTTCGATCCCCTAACCTGCCAACGACTTAACCTCATTCCCCACTTCCGAAGTGCCCCTCACCCACCTTCACCACCTTGGTGAGACCACATTCAAGACAGTCACTTAACCCATTGCCAGATAGCAACTTAAGCGACCATTCACCCACCCGGTGAATCTTCACCGGAACGGGGGCGGGACGGCGGATCACAATCCTGGTGAAACAAATACGGGCGGAGTTTCCCCATCCGGAAACCGGCCGCGTAATCGATGCTCTCAGCTGCCGGAGTCACGGCCTCTACCAACCCTTGTCGGGCTAGCCGATAGCCGGACGAGTCGTAAGCGACTCCTGGCGCTGAACGATGCCGCGGCTCGTTGGCTCATACCACGCAGCCGCCGCGATTCAATCCGCACCAGCGACGTCCCCTGGCCGGCGGCGATTGCCGGTACCGTCGGTTGATCGCGCATTGACCAACCTCCGCTGTATGCTGTGCCCTGTTACCAATGACGCGAATAAGCCGCATCAATGCGCGACAATGCAGGCGAACGTGCGTTGCGGCGAAGCCTACGGGTAACTATTCTGCGAGATAGCTGTTTTCCTCTGGGGCTGCGCCTGATGCCGTTGGTAATGCGGAATTCGATTCGGACCGTGACGGCATTGATTCTCGGCGCGCTTTTGCTGGCCTCCTGTCGCGCGAGGAGCGAAGCCCCACCCCGCGACAAGGCCGATGCCAGCGGGCAACGCCGGTCTCGCCCCACGGTCGCCGCCCTGGGGCGGCTCTCACCACGGGGAGGAATCGTCGACGTCGGCGGCATGGCGGGCGAACGCTTGGACAAGCTACTCGTCGCCGAGGGCGATCCGGTTACGCCAGGCCAAGAGCTTGCTTTCCTGAGCAGCTATCCATTACGTCAGAGCGAAGTGCAATTGGCGGATATTCAATTGTCCGAGGCCAAGGCGCGCGGCCAGGCCGAGTGCGCCTACGGCGAAGCGTTGGTCGCCGAGGCCCAGACGGCTCTCGAAGAGCTCAAGCTGGCCGACCTCGACGCGCAAGCCCTGGCAGCCAAGATCGACGCCCTGGAAGTGAATCTGAAGGTTGCCAACCGCGACCATGATCGGCTGGCCGGCGCCGGCGACGTCGTCTCCGAGCAGGAGCAGGACCATCAGCAACTGGTGGTCGAACAGGCCAAGGCCGAGTTGCACAGCACACGCGCGCAAATGGCCAAGCTCGAGGCGACACGCGCCGCCCGCGAACGGGAAGGAAAAGCCCGCCTCGTCACGGCGCAAGCGAATCTCGCCCGCTTAAAATCGGCCCTGCAATTGGAATCGCTCGAAAAGGGCACCGCCACCGCTGGCCAGAAGCTGGAACTGGCAATCGTGCGCGCTCCGTGCGCGGGTCGCGTCCTCAGCCTGGTGACGCGCGTCGGGGAGACGATGGGCCCTCGCCCCGTGCTGCGCCTCGGCGACACGGAACATATGTACGTCACCGCCGAGATCTACGAGACCGATATCCACCTGGTGCATAAAGGTCAAAAGGCGCGCATCACCAGCGACGCCCTGTCCGCACCACTGACCGGTGTCGTCGAGAGCGTGGGCAAGACCGTCGCGAAAAACGATGTAATCAGCCTCGATCCCACTGCGGCGGCCGACGCACGGGTCATACTGGCGCGGATTCGCCTGGATGACAGTCTCGAGGCTGCCGGCCTGGTCGACCTGCAGGTCGATGTCTTGATCGAAATCGAGCCGTCGAAAAACGCCGGGCAAGGCGAAAGCAATTCGCCGGCCAACTAGCGACCACGGGCGAGCGAACACGTCTCGCTGATGTCAATTTCGTGGGTCACATGAAAACCCAACTGGCCTGGCTGAATCTGCTGCATCAGAAAACTCGCTCCGTCGTCGCCGTTGCCGGCGTGGCGTTTGCCGTCGTGCTGGTGCTAATGCAGTTAGGCTTTCTGGCCTCGGTTCGACAGACGGCCACGAGAATCTACGACCACCTCGATTTCGATCTACTACTGGCGTCGCCCCAGTATCTGCACCTGGCTAAAGCTGGCACGATCCAACGCGTACGGTTGGCACAGGCGGCGTCGCTGCCCGAGGTTGCCGGAACCAGTGCGATGGACGTGGGCTTCCAATTGTGGCGTAACGTCGCCACGGGCCAGCGCCGCGGCATCATGTTGATGGCGCTCGATCCGAACGATCGCGTCTTTGCCCTGGAAGAGGTGCTCGATCAGCAGCAGCGGTTGGAACAGACGGACTCTGTGCTGCTGGATCGTCTGAGCCGTTCAGAGTTCGGCCCGATTCACGAAGGAGTCTCGACCGAAGTCGGCCGGCATCGCGTCGACGTGGTTGGCGAATTCGCACTGGGGACCGGCTTCGGCGCCGACGGCGCCCTCGTCGCTAGCCAAGGGACGTTTCGCCGACTGCTCCCCTACCGCCGACCGAGCGAAGTCAGCTTGGGGCTGGTGCGTCTCCGTCCTGGCGAACAGCCCACGGCCGTTGCCGAGACGTTACGCAACATGCTCCCTCGCGACGTGCAAGTTTTTACGCGTGACGAATTGGGAGCGCATGAACGCCGCCATTGGATGACCAAGACCTCGGTCGGCATTATTTTTGGTTTTGGAGTCTTCGTCGCGCTGTTGGTCGGCACGGCCATCGTTTACCAGGTGCTGTCGAGCGATATTTCCAG
>DASYDW010000142.1 GCA_036499395.1 Pirellulales bacterium | reverse complement strand
AACGCACGCACTCCTGGCTCAACCGCGCACGGCGCTTGTTGATCCGCTGGGAAAAGAAAGCCGCGAATTATCTGGGCCTGCTCCATTTTCAATTCGCTATCGTCGCCTTGAGAGCCGCCAAGGTTCTCGGATAGGCTTTTAGCGCTTTCGTGAGCAAGTCAGGTACGGGCGAGCAGTCAAGTCTGGACCTACTTCACCTGCAGCCTCCTCCGCGCCGACAATACCTACGCGGTCGCCCGAATTAGAAATGGGAAATTCCCATATTGTGGGGTCGACAGGCGAAGGCATCGTGAATTAGGTCTGGTTCATGCGTTGGTTTTGTCTTGGCAGGGACATCCTTGCCCTAAACCGCCCGAAGCGTACGATAGCCACACGACGATCTCATCACAGACTATCGCAGCCCAGCCTTTATTACCTATCACGTGTCAGACTTGCCGACGTGCGAGGTTCCGCCGATGTTTTCCGATGAACCTGGGCAAGACCCGACCAAGGCCCGAACCAAAATCGTCGCCACGATTGGGCCTTCCTGCGAGAGCTCCAATCAGCTGACTCGGCTTGTGCAGGCCGGAGCTGACGTGTTTCGCTTGAACACGGCCCACGGCGATGTTGCTGAGCACACCGCGCGGGTGTTGGCCATTAGGAAGGTGAGCCGGGAGCTTGACCGGCCGGTCGCGATTCTTGTCGACCTTGGTGGCCCCAAGATCCGCCTGGGCGATCTGCCCGGGGATAACCTCGATTGCCCGCTCGGGGCCGAGTTCCGCTTTGTTCGCGGCGAAAGCAGCAACGCCCCCAACGAGCTGGTAACCACCTATGCCTCGTTGGTCGACGAGCTACAGGTTAATAATCGCGTGATGCTGGCCGACGGGACGGTCGCCATGCGGGTCGTCGCGCGCGACGCTGATGCCGTATGTTGTCACGTCGTACAGCCTGGCATGGTACGTAGCCGGCAGGGAGTGAACTTGCCGGGTGTCAAGCTAAGCACACCGGCCCTCACGGATGCAGATCGCCAATACGCGAATTGGGCAGCCGAAGTCGGGGCGGATTTTGTTGGGCTGAGCTTTGTGCGCGACGCCGGTGACGTACTGGAACTTAAGGACTTACTCAAATCGAAGGGCGGCCATGGGCGCGTCATTGCCAAGATTGAGAAGCCCGAGGCACTTGATCAATTGACCGCTATCGTGCAAGTCGCCGACGGATTGATGATCGCCCGCGGCGATCTGGGTGTCGAGATCGACGTCGCCCGAGTACCGGTCGTGCAAAAGCAGATTATTGCTCTCGCGAACGCGTATCAGAAGCCCGTAATCACGGCCACGCAAATGCTGGACAGCATGCAGCACTCACAGCGCCCGACCAGGGCCGAAGCCAGTGACGTGGCTAATGCCATCTTCGATGGGACTGACGCATGCATGCTGTCGGGCGAAACGGCGATCGGCAAGTACCCGCGCGAGGCTGTCGAGATGATGAATCGCATCGCGTTAGTGACCGAGGCGGCATCCGCGACCGTTGAACATCGAGTTTCAATGCCCACCAAGTATGCCGTCGGCCTGCATGAAATCACGGCCGCGGTCGTAGCCGGGGCGGGGCTCATGGCACAGCAATTACATGCAAAGCTTATCGTTACCGCGAGCCAAACCGGGGCCACGGCGTTAGCGCTATCCAAACAGCGCAATTTCGTGCCCGTCGTCGGCGTCAGCCCTGACGAGGCCTCGCTCAGGCAAATGTGTCTCTATTGGGGCGTGAAACCGCTGCCTGGTCGACATGCCACGTCCCGTCCCGAATTAATTGCGCAAATTGCCCAATGGGGACGGGCCGAGGGCCTGCTGAAGCACGGAGATCGCATCATCCTCGTAACCGGGACTCAGACCAACGTCACGGGACACAACCACGTGATGGTGCACGAGATTAACTAGGTGAGCGGGGGTTGGATCGAAATTCATCCTCGCCTCGTCGGCCAGCCACCTCACTCGTCGATTGACCTTTAGCCATACGGGATGAGCCGTGGCGCGTCCATGCACAAATGAACAACCTGTTGATCGACGCCAGCATCAGTTCGCACCGAATGTTACTCGTCCAACGACGCTTCGAAACGCTTGCCTTATTACGAACGCACTAGCATCTATTCGCACAGATCGGGTGATTCGTGCCGCGGCTCTTCAGGAAAAGCGGTAGCAGCGCGACGAGCAACTCGACCGGCGCTTCCACCTCAAGAATTGTCAACCGAAACAAGTTCATCGGCGACTGCGCGACGGCAATTGATGCAGCAGCCACACGTTTGCGGCGCCATTTTGGGCTGTGGCGGAATCGCCATTGTCTGACCGGAACAGAGTGTCAGGTAGCTCCTGCCGACCTGCCGAAGGGTTCTTGACACTTTGATTTACGAGACGAGTTTATTGGAATCAGATCGCCAGGAGCGAACGGTCCGCGAGCAAGACAGGCTCGGAACCCCGGCAAACGAACGTTTGTCGCCAGTACGCTGAAGTCGAAACGGGAGCCGTCCGGCCATAGAGGCACACGCCTTTTAGTTTTCAATCATGACTACTGCAGACGTCGCAGCAGTCAACCCTTGCGACTTACTAGGGCGGCAATTGCCGCCGTTATCTCTCGGGACTCGACTGGCTTTGAAAGATTTCCCTGAAAGCCTGCCAAGAGGGCCTCTTGTCGGCTCTTGCTATCGGCAAAGGCGCTGAGCGCGATCGCCGGCAGGCGTTTCGATGTATAGCCCCGCTCGCGCACCAGGCGAATCAATTCGAAACCATCTTGGCGGGGCATGCCCAAATCGCTCACGAGTATTTCAGGTTGAAACTCGTCAATGTTCTCGAGCGCTTCCGGAACGTTGCCTACGGCCCGAACCACTCCAGCGCAATCGGTCACAATTCGCGTGAGCACTCTTCGCGAGTCTGCATCGTCCTCCACAATCAAGACACGAACGCCACTCAGATCGACCAGTTTTTCCTCAAGCGTTGTTCGCATGTCCACCCCTGACGATCCTTGAGTTTTGACGTTCGGAGCGATTTTCGTTCCAGCCGTCGGCAATCGCACGGTAAACGTCGCGCCTAATCCCTCGCCGGGACTTTCCGCGAGAACCGTGCCACCGTGCATTTCGACTAGTTGCTTGACGATGGCCAAACCTAGCCCCAGACCTGCATGTTGCCGCGTGGTACTCGCGTCCCCCTGTCGAAAGCGGTCGAAGATCTGCGGTAGCAATGTGGGACTAAGTCCGACCCCATTGTCGTGAACGCAGATTTCGATGGCGGTTCCAACTTGCTTCAGGGATAAATCGACGCTACCTCCTTCCGGGGTAAATTTGATCGCATTCACCAAAAGATTCCAAACAACCTGCTGCAAGCGCGCACCATCGGCGGAAATAGAATCGGTTGCGCGGTCAAGAGACTTATTAACGCGGATATCTTTGTCGTAAGCAGTGGGTAGAACGGCTGCCACGGCGGCGTCGACAACGTCGGCCGGAGCAACCGTACGCAACTCCAAGCGAATCTTCCCCGACGTAATTCGCGATACGTCAAGCAAGTCCGCGATCATCTCTGCCTGGATCCGCGCATTGCGCTCGATCGTATCAATTGCATCCTTCATCTCACGCGTGTCGAGACTGCCCGTCTTCATCACCTGCGACCATCCTAGAATTGCATTGAGCGGCGTGCGCAATTCATGCGACATGGTAGCTATGAAATCATCCTTATAGCGGTTGGCACGCTCGGCTTCGGCCCGGGCATCTTGCGCATTCAGCAGCAACTGCTCTCTCTCCGCTTCGTATTTAATACGCTCAGTAATATCGTCGACAATGGCGAGCCATAAACCGGGAGCAGCGTGGGTCGACAAGTTCCATTCCGATTTTATGGCTCGCTCGTTTACGCCCTGTAAAGACAGAATGCCTCGCCATGATCGAGATTCTTCGATCTCTTTGCGGATCTCATCGAAGATCGATTGACTCTCGGCTGGCACAAATTCTTGCAATGACCTTCGGCAAATCGACTCGCCTTCGCGTTCCAGCAACTCGCACAGCGCTGGATTGACGAGAACGAAGGTGAGGTCGTCGTTGAGTAGCGCAACGCCATTTGGTGCCTTCTCGAAGATGGCCCTGAAGCGAGATTCGCTTTGACGAAGGTCGATTTCCGCTTGTCTCGCACGTAGAAAGGCATTAACTGTCGCGATCAATACCGGTGGCTCGATCGGATGTGTTAGGTATCCGTCGGCGCCTGATTCCAACCCATGTACTTTGTGCACGTCCTGCACAAAAGTAGCAGACAGGTGCAGGACTGGAAGTCGAGCTGTGGTTTCGTTCTTACGGATGCGCCGGCAGACGTCGAATCCATCCATATCGGGCAGGTTAACGTCGAGGACGACTAAGTCGACTCCTGCCTGCACCTTATCCAATGCTTTCTGGCCCGTCTCCGCTTCGGAAACCGTCCAACCCGCGCTCCGAAGTACGCGCGATGTGGAATACAACGTTGCCGGATTATCGTCCACCACCAGTATATGGGCATTACTTACCGACATCTGATTCCTCATTCAAGGCGAGGTGATCCTTGCTGCCCTCCGTAGACTCTCCTACGCCCTCAAAGCGAATCGGAACTGTCACTGAGAAGGTGGATCCTAGGCCTGGTTCGCTAGTCATCGTAACTCCGCCGCCCAAAAGTTCGGATATTCTCTTGCTGAGAGAAAGTCCTAACCCGGTTCCGCGCCATTTGCGTTGCAACGGCGAATCGACCTGTACGAAGTCGTTAAAGACTGCATCATGATGCTCGCGGGCGATGCCAATGCCGGTGTCTGCAACCGAGAAAGTTACCTGTTCACCAGGCTCGCGGCGCACCGACACTCTCACTTCTCCTTTGACCGTAAATTTCAACGCATTCGAGATAAAATTGCGGAGAATTTGCGAGAGCTTCTTGTCATCGGTATATATCCGCGGAATGTCCTGAGGCTCTTCCAAGATCAATGATACGGCCTCGCTCGTTAGCAGCGGCTTAAACATGCCTCGGATCGCAGCGAACAAGTCGACCATTTCAAACCATTCCGGAGAAATGACAATGCGCCCTGCCTCAATCTTGGCTAAGTCCAGCAGGTCGTTCACCATTTCGTTCAGTTCAGTTGCCGATTGCTGAATGAAAGTTACCTGCTTCACTTGTTCCGAAGTAAGAGGCCCGTCCATTCGGTCCAAAAGAATGCGGGCAATACTCCGAATGGCACCGAGGGGAGTACGAAATTCATGGCTCATGTACGATAAGAACCGACTTTTCAATTCCGATGCTTCGCGCAGGGCTGCCGCTTTGTCATCAAGCTCGGCGTACAGTGCAACGACACCTTGGTTAGTTTCCGCTAACTCGTCGTTGAGCTGAATAATCAGGCGATCTCGCTGCGCGAGCGCCTCCAGCGCAGCCGGATATTCCGGTCGCAGCTGTGAGCCGTCCTCTGGCGTTGGCAAGGGACTATTCATGTCTGACTAGCCGAATTGTCTCGATCGTTGGGCGACACTCGCACGACAGCGATCGTCACGTCATCGCGCCCCCGAGTGAAGTCGCGATACAAGACTGCGGATATTATTGCTGGATGGGATTGCGTCAGGCCCTCGTAACAATCGAACGACCAGCGACTCTGCAAACCGTCGGAATGCATGACCAATAGTCCAGGTATTGGACATTGGTAGTCGAACTGTTGGATTTTGTGCAGCTGCGCGCCAAGCGTGCCATTATGGGAAAATAACCCGCGTTTGGCCTCACCCTCAAGTCCCCGCAAGTGGCCAGCTATGTTGCCGACGCCGACATACTTCATTTCGCCATTTGAGGAATCGATCTGTGCGGCCGCCATAGCGCCGCCCCGCGTTCCCTGCATTCGGATGTGCGCCGCACTGAAGATGGATGGTAGCGGAGCAAAGGGATCCCGATCAAAAACTATCGTGGCTTCTTCAGCCGCGGCGGCCGCAAACGGGCCATGCCCAAGCCCATCGGCGAGCATCAATGACAGTCTATCTTTCGACTCTCTTAGGCTCCACGAATCACCGCAGTCGACTTCGTTCGGCGCGGGGCAGTTTATGACTCCCCACGAGAACGAGCTTCTCTCCGACCGACGCCGAACGGTCTCTTCCACGCGGCAAAACACGATCGTGCCCGCCGGTTCTGTGGAGTAAATCTCGAATTCGGTCGACAATCGGCGTGCAGCGCCCAATCCCGTACCTGGCGTACCACCCGTGGAAAAACCATCTTCTAGGCACCGGGGCACGTCCGAGATTCCAGGACCGCGATCGATGGACAGAATTTCTACCGATTTCCGATCGGCGAATAGATGGGCCTGCGCCAGGATTAGCCCGTCCGTGGCATGGCGCGCCAAGTTGGTTGCGAGCTCAGTGACGACTATGGCTGCCTTTCCCCGATCAGCTTCGCCGAAGGAGGCTTGCTCTGCGATACGGATGACCTGCCGCCGTGCTTCTCCGACCTGACTGGGATCAGAAACTGGTATTACCGTTTGACAGGCTGGCATTGGGGCCTTTTTTTGAACGACATCCGATGCGGCCGGATTAAAGTTCGCGCGTGGTCACTTCCAGCGCGTTATGGTTACTCGGGTGCCAGCGCCCGGGCTACTTTCGATTTCAAATTCGTTGACAAGTCTTTTCGTTCCGGACAACCCCATGCCGAGCCCTTTGCCGCTCGTCCAACCATCCATCATTGCCATTTCCATGTTGGGGATGCCCGGCCCTTGGTCTTTAAACGTAAGCCGTAGGCCCGTGCGAATGCCTTCGGTCAGAATTTCGCACGTTAGTTCCCCTCCGCCACCGTAGATCACCGTATTTCGCGCCAGCTCACTAGCGCCTGTCACCATTTTCGTTTGATCGACAAGGCTAAAGCTGAGTTCCTGCATCAACCGCCGAACGGTTTGCCTCGCAATAACGATGTCTTGCTCGGTGCATACGGGGAGCTGGTCAGTTCTGATCACCGCCATCGCTGGCCTCCGTTCCAGCTGGGCGATCGTCCAAAGGACTCCCGGCCTCGTGTTTTGACAACTCCCCCAGCTCCAGGGCACGTTCGGCACTCAAATAATCCATCCCGCGCTCGACACTCAATGCCGTCTTAACCCCCGGCAGAGATAGGCCCAATTCGACAAGCGTGATGGCTACTGCAGGTTGCATGCCAACCACGACCGTACGGGCGTCGAGAATACGTGACATCCCGGAAATATTGGCGATCATCCGACCAATAAAGGAGTCCACCATTTCGAGTGCCGAGATATCGATCAGGACGCCACGGGCACCCGTTTTCTCAATTTTGGACGTTAGATCGTCTTGCAGGTTCAAAGCGAGTTGGTCATGCATGTCCACTTGAATGGTAACGAGCAGGAACTCGCCCATCCTCAGAATGGGAATTCGATCCATGAGTGCTCCACAGGTTACGATTTGAGTTTCGAAACGCATAAACCAGAACGCCTGAACGCAAGTGCGAGCGCGTCGGCAAGCGTCGCTTTCGTTGTCACTCCCTGCAGATCAACGCCCAAGTGCACAATTGTTTGCGCGATCTGAGGACGCACGCCCGAGATAATGCAGTCCGCTCCCATCAGGCGAATTGCTGTCACAGTTTTCAACAAATGCTGCGCCACAAGTGTATCGACCGTGGGCACGCCGGTGATATCGATGATCGCAATTTCAGAGCCAGTATCGACAATTCGTTGTAGCAGCGATTCCATGACAATCTGCGTACGCGCACTGTCTAGTGTGCCGATCATTGGTAGCGCCAATACGCCGTCCCACAACTTTACAACCGGCGTGGATAGTTCCAACATTTCCATTTGCTGACGATTGATGACGTCTTCGCGCGTCTTCTGGAATGACCGCACGGTCAACATTCCTAATTTGTCAATCAGTTCGGTTGCCGACCAGATTTCGGCGGCCAGGCCAGCAGGATCGCGACTCAGTTCGTTACCGATGCGAGCAAAAAATGGTTTCTTGAACGAGAAGATGAAGGTCGCAGTCTCGTCTGAGGTAAAGCCCTGCTGCACCCGGGATCGCGAAAGGCTCTCCAGGAACTCACGCACGGGCTGCCATGTGGCAGTCTCGCTGTACGTCTCTCCGGACTGGATGGCATGCTGCAGGAGTGACAGAAACTCTTTGGCTTGAGACCGTAGCTCCGCCTCGCTAACGCGGGCATTGCCTCTCGATCCGCCCGATTGCAATCCGGTAATCCATTCTTTCAGTAGATCGTCCTCATATTTTTTGAGGACTGCCGCCAAAGGCGCCTGCGATTTTGCCATGCGTTCACCCTTTCGGACTCCAATGGGAAGTCGGTAAACCGGTGATTGTAGCCCAAATGCCCCCCCCCTTCGATGACCAATGGGGCAAGGGGAGATTGCGCCAAGGCAATTGCTGCAATCGATGAACACTTCCACACGTTTTGTACGGTACCGTGTGGAGTGATGAGCGAGCGGATCGTAGACCTTGAGCCGGACCTGCGACAACAAACAAGTGGCTATATGCAAAGAACTTGCGCTCGAGGAATCATAGTATCCAGCAACGACGCAATCATTGAGATTTCGGCGGGTGGGCATTTGCTCGTGATCGTCGCGGGCGATGGGGCGCTCGTCGACGGCCACCGCGCCAGACTGCTGGACAAGGAACTGCCGAAAATTCCGCGCCACAGCTAAGGGCAGGCGGCTCCGCTCGATGAGGCCGTTGTGATGGTGGAGCGCGTGTGGTTGCAGGAAATGGGCAGCTAGGTCGCATTATCTCAATCGTTTGCTCGGACTGAAAACCACCGTTATTCGAGACGGATGACGGCCCCTTTAACGGCATGGACCAGCATCGTCATGAGCCGACGAGACAACGGTCCAACTGCGTAAGGAGGGCGTGACCTTGGTGCGCGTTTCTCTGTGCCGAGATATCGAGGCACCGCCAAAACAATATAGCCCCGACGGCTGGATGTGATCCGACCGCCAGGGCTTTCTCGTTACAACTCGATCGATTCCACTTCCGTCATAAACCGCAAAGAGTCAGCCGTGAAGAACCCGGCCACAACCTGGAACACGGCGTCACTGAAGCCGCCGACATTCAGGATGTCAGTGCGGTCCGGGGCCTGTGTGGTCGTGTAGGCCTGCAAATCAATGCAGACCAGTCGCGGACCGTCGAAGTCCCGGCCATGCAGCCGGACCTGGTTCTTCACAAACTCATTCCACTCGGCCATAACGGCCGTCGAGCCGTGGCGGCCAACGCCGATCCAACTCTCCTGATCGCTGACCAGCACGCAGCCAGCGAACTTCCGTTCGCGCATTCCGTGGTTGGCGAATGCCAGCGGCAGCGCACAATTCGTGCCACCGCCACCGTAACGGGCCAGCCGCTCGGCCAGACTCAGGATCGTATCCTGCGGGTCCAGCCGCGCCTCGTGCACGCGGTCGTCGAACGGGACAACGACGCTGTCCGGGTTGCGACGCAGGATCGCCGCCGCGAACAATGCCGCCACGTCGACGCAACGCATCTTGCTCGTTGCGCCGCGACCACGGTGACCCGTGACCGCCGACTGCATCGAACCCGACACGTCGAGACCGACCACAACAGGTCCCGGCAGCTCCGGCACGTTGCCGCAGGCAATCTCGGCCGCCTTATGCAAAGCAGCCTTAATCTTCTGCGGTACGTCACCGCCGGCGGCCATGTAGGCAGCCAGGAACTGGTACGGGAACTGCCGCGAGCGACGTACGTCGTCCGCATCAGCCAACCGACCCGCAACATAGTCGACAAGCGCATCGCCGTCCTTACCCGTGAAGACGCCATGACGAACCAGAGTGTTCAGGTTCATCCGCAGCGCCTGCGGACCCATCAGTCGAGCGATCGTCTTCCACACAGCCGGACCGCGCGCGGCATCAGCCAACAGGTCCCAGCGAGCGCGGAATTCGCGCAGCGCTGCAACCTGCTCATCGGCCGTCTGCGCAGCGCGGTAAGCAGTCAGTGCACTGACCTCGCGCGGCAGGTCGGCCTCGGTGGCCGGAGCCCACTGCTCGACAGGCTTATCGGTCAGCCAGCCGAACAAGGCACGCCGCGCATTGTCGACCGGCGTAGGCCGGGCCAATCGCAATACGTCGCGCAGGCTCGGGTCATGGCCGATCGATGCCGATAGCAGCTTCTCAACACTGGCGCGGTTCAACCAACGCTGGAACGCACGCTGCAGCGATGCCGACAGACTCTTCCGCTCGAACTGACCAGAGCGGATCATCTGTAGGACCGTGCGCAGCACGCGGCCATTGTCGACAACGCGATCGAATGCGCGGTGCATCAACTGCGGGTCGCGCTTCGACAGTAGTACCAATAGCGCCGCCGGCATGTCCTTCATCAACGCACGCTCGCGCGCGTAGATGGCCAGCTTTGCCAGGTATTCGTTGTCGTCGACCTGCGCTACCAGCGCGCGCAGCGTGTCGAGCTGATTGGCCGCGCTCGCGTAGAACGCGCCGTTGAAGCAGCCGGTTGCTGCAATCTGCGCCAGTGCGTGCTTCGGCGGCAGCCGGTAGGCCGGCGCGAACTCCTCGTTGCGCGCATCAGCCCGCGGCAGCCAGCTCTTCGGGCTTGCGAATAGTGACTTGTTAGCCATGATTGCCCCTCCTTTCAAAAACGTGATCGATCCGACGAAGTGTCAAGCAGAGCCGCCGCACCGTTGACCTCGACATTCGCCGCGGCGCGGTACTGGGAATTTCCGGTTCCCTGGCATAGGTGGTGGATGTACTCCGCTCAGTCAGTCGGCTCGATCACAAGCTCAAAGACACTCGACGAGGTGGTGCGCAGAGCGTTACCCCTGCCGATCGCTTGGAAGCGAACGTCAGAGACCGGCACCATAGGTCTGCCCCAGGGTGCCGGGCGGGATTCGAACCTGCAATTACCATGTACTCCACACGGGCAGTCGAGTGTTGTTTTGGCGACCGACGAAGTTGTGACCAGAGCCTTTACGGTGCTCTGCTATTGAGCTACGGCGCGGCAATCGAGCGTTCAATTGCGCCGGCGGGATTTGCACCCGCAACCCCCGGGTCTAAAACCATGTACTCCAAGTCGGCAGTCGGTCGTGTTTCTAAGTACGGCGACGAGGGAGCGGCCAGAGGCATTTCAGTACGGGAGTTGAACCCACCTACCACGCTCTTGCGTAATCCCAGACCCCGCTGGACTGAGCCGATGTACTCCAAGCCTGCAGTCGCCGAATTGGTTTTCTTCAGGCCAACGAGGAATCGTCGAGAAATAGCTTTCGCGTTACGGCCGTCCGTATGGACAACACCTGTTGCCCACCGTTGACTGGCGACGCTTGTCTACGAGAGACTCTGCCGCCCTTCACTAGCCGGTCGCCCGGCCTCGCTACCTTAGGACCGTCATGTATTCCCGACCGGCAGTTGGCCCGTCGATCGTCTTGTTTCGTGAATCATCTCCTCTGCGGAAAACAAACGTCCAACGAAGGGTTGCCAAGACATCGTGCCTTTCGGCACACCGTAACAGGGTGTTGATGTAGTCTCGGCGTGCAGTTGGACTATCTCTCAAAGACGCATTTCATTTGCCTGGGTTCGCAATGTTTGTCTCGTTCATCGTCGTGGCTTCGAGTGCGGTATCGCGGCGACTTGGTGCTCATCGTCGTAAACGATGCAACCAGGCTGCCGAGTTCGCAGCGTACGTACTCCGACATCCTGTGCCCGAAGTGGCCAAACCAGATCCCAAGCGCGCTGCACCAGCCGAGACCGTGCGCGGAACCAAAACACGGCTCTCGCGTCGCGGGCGTCCAGTGCAGGTGCTATCAGGTGGTGCGCAAACCAGCGCAGCTCGCTACGGATGTGCGCAGACTCTTCGGCGGCAAGCGACACGTGCTGAAGCAGTCACTCCTGTGCGTAAAAGATGCCCAGTCATTGTCCCGACTCAGGACAACGGAGCGTCGTTTCAAATCGCAGGAACATGTTGCACTCTCCTTTCGTTAAGACGCCGGCGGGAGTCGAACCCGCTTTGAACTGCTTTGCAGGCAGTCGCCGTGCCGTCTGGCTCCAGCGTCATCGCTAAAGTGTCCTTGCCAGGAATTGAACCTGGTCCTCGACCTTCGCAGGGTCGTATGCTGATCCGGCACACCCCAAGGACATGGTTTGTTTCAGTACCTTGCCGACGAATCGAACGTCGTCCTGCAGCTTCGAACGCTGCCGTGCAAATCCGGCACACTCGCAAGGCCTCATTGCTCAAGCGGCCCGTCCAGGAGTCGAACCTGGTCCTACGGCTTAGGAAACCGCTGTGCGCTCCAAAACACTTACGGGTCACAAAATATCCCGACCTGGACTCGAACCAGGACCCGGACCTTCGGAGGGTCCGATGCAATCCTCTACACCATCGGGATTCAATTCTCTTCAAGAGCCGACGACTGGATTCGCACCAGCATCAACCTGCTTACAAGGCAGGCGCCTTTCTAAGTCGAGCCACGTCGGCTTTTTTGGTGCCGACGCAACCCGGCAACTTGCTTTGTGCCTGTTCGGCCGCGGCAAGCCCATTAGTTGCATGGGACGCATCAGCACGAGCGCGAGGAGTCGAACCCCGTCCGCCAGCTTTGGAGACTGGCTGCTCTCCCAGGAGCACACTCGTGTAAAGGCCCGCAGGAACAAGCCCTGCGGGCGACTCATCGCTACTTTTCCAGCGGGACGTTCCAATAGGTCTCGCTGATAAACTTCGACCAGCTTTCGATCCGCACGCTGTTGCGAGCGTAGATCGGCTTCCACGCCGGCCGGACCGGCGCCTTGCGGAGCCGCATGCCGGCCTGGTGCGGCGTACGGTCAGCTTTGCGCTTGTTGCAGCCGATGCACGCCAACACGCAGTTGTCCCAGGTCGAGGTTCCACCCTGCGACCGCGGGAATACGTGGTCGATCGTCAACTCCTCACTTCCCGGCTGCTCGCCGCAGTATTGGCAGGCCCAATGGTCCCGCTTGAATACGTTGCGGCGGCTGAAGCTCACGGCAGCGCTCGGCAGCCGGTCGTACGCCGACAGCACAATCACCTCGGGCACGCGCAGCCTAAGCCGCACGGCCTGGATGAAGGCCTCGCCGTCGCACGGACGCAGGTCCGACCAATCGGCCCACGTGTATAGCCGGTAATCAGCCGGGTCCACGACGTGCGCCGACTCATTCCACAACAGCACCAGCGCGCGCGACACCGTGGCCACGTTCACCGGCTGCCAGTTGCGGTTCAAGACCAGCGTCGGGTTGTCGAGTACCTTTGCGACCATCACGCACTTCCTTTCAGGGTGTCCGAACGGAGTCGAACCGTCACTTTCTGGTTCACAGCCAGACGTGCAGAAACCGCTACACCACGGACGCCATATGTATTGTCAAAATGCCTCGACCAGGATTCGAACCCGGAACGCCTTGTTAGAAGCAAGGCATGATCATCCCTTTCACCATCGAGGCGTTCTTCCAGCGGAAGGCAAGGGATTTGAACCCTCATCCCGCGAGCGGGAACCGCCTTAGCAGAGCGGCGCGGCCAACCATATCCGCCTACCTTCCGAAGTCAGTGGACTCACCGGGAATCGAATCCGCCGCATTTCCAAGAGACACTGGTCAGACTGCCAGCCTGATGTCTTCCCTTTGGACCATGAGCCCGTTTGTTGCAGTGGACCGCCGGGGAGTCGAACCCCGATTTCCTGGTTGCAAGCCAGGCGTCGTCCCGTTGGACCAGCAGCCCATTTGATTTGTTGCAAAGGTCCGTCCGGGATTCGAACCCGGCCTTCCTCCGTACCGAGGAGGTGTGCCGCCGAAAACACCTACAGACCGTTTTTGCAAAATGATCCCGGATGGAGTTGAACCATCTCTCTCCTGGGTGTCATCCAGGCGTCTTAGCCGTTGGACCACGGGATCGTATGTCAGTGACCGGCGACCACTGCTTCGCAGCGGTGCCCGGAGTCGAACTCACAGAATCACGAGGCTCTCGACCTCGTCGCTTTACCAGTTTGCGTGCCCGGCCATAGCGGCGCGCTCTGCCCCTTGCGCGCCAAATTGCAGGCTCGGGTGTTGCACCCGACGGTCCGGGCTTATGAGGCCCAGCTGAGCGCTGGCTCGCCTGCGTCAATTTAAGAGCCTATCCGAGTACCGAACCGTTTGGCTGCAAGCATCCGTAGTGCAGGTTGAGGAGACCATTCTCGATTTGCACGGAGGTGCCTGTGGGCGATCAATCGACGTCAAAGTTTCACCACATCCCCGACGCGCTGTGG
>DASYDW010000141.1 GCA_036499395.1 Pirellulales bacterium | reverse complement strand
GGTATGGGGACCGGCTCACACGGAAGACACGCAATATCTACGGGTCTATATCGGCCAGCTACGGCAGAAGGTGGAAGACCATCCCGACGATCCTCGGATTATTTTGACTGAGCCGGGAATTGGGTATCGGATTGCCGAAGGATAACGCAGTTCACTCCAGCAGCAAACCGGCACAGAATTTTTTGATCGCTTGTTCCAGCGTCGCATTTCGGCAGCGAGGGATTGCGCTTGAGGCCGGCGCGCGTGCGTTTCAACACTTCTTTGCGTGCGCCGAATATTGGACCTTCCCCACTGAACCATTTTTCATCGCGGTACCGTTGCCACGATCAGCTCGCGATGTGGCCTGCACAGGCGCGGGCGAAGAGGACCGACATTGGGTCGATGCCTGCGCGCAGCTTTTCGTCGTCGAGCTTGCGCCAGTCGAGCGGCGGCAGTTGCCGACCTAGAGTCAATTTGCTGACTCGCAACTCGCGAGCGCGTCGTTATCCCGTCGACGATGTTGGTGTCGGCGTAAAGTACGGCGTAGTTGTCTGACAACTCAAAATTATTTGGGTTCGTTTGGCCAAAATCGAAATACATGCTTATAAAAAGGATTTTTATCCTATAATGGTATTTCATCGTCGTTGTACAAATCGCCGACGATCGACCCTTCGAAGGAGGATTGATCGAGGTCGCAAGCGACCGGGGGCGGCAGTGGCTTTGCCGCCGCGCCATAGCCGTCATTTTCCTGAGTTGGAGGGTGATATCTGCGAGGCGAGACATGGGCTGGTCCTAACGATTTCGATTCCAAGTTTTTCGGCGTGCCAACAGGTATGGGACGTCCCTTGTCCGCCGGGAAAGGCGATCACCAAATCCGGTTTGCCCTCCCGTAACATTCGCTCGTTTCGGATAAGGGCCGCATGGCGGCCTTCGTTTGCCCAGTCCGCTGGATACTCGACGAGATCCAGACCACGAGCGCGAGCCCATTCACCAGCAATATGATCGACGCCCCGCGCGTCACCTTCGATAACAGTCATGAAATTAAATTGCGCATGCAGTCGATCGAGTTCCGAAAAAACGAAATCGACATCGCTAAATTCACGGCCGCCACAAACAAGCACTTTCAATACGTAGCCCTCTTTAAGCAGTCCGAACTCGTCGCTTCAGTGACAACGCCAGCTAATATAGTACGGCTTCTGCTGTTGAGAAAATTGCGGTGTTCGTTTCTGCCCGTTACTACTCGCTTACGCTCTTGCGAATGGCCTCAGCGCACGCGGTGTCAAATGCCCGAACCGCAAATTTGCGACGCGAACGCGCACGACGCTCGTAGCGGTCCATCGCGGCCAACTTCTCGGCGAGGCCGCTCATGACTTTAACGAATTTCCCCGGAGTGTTGATTGTCTCGCGCAAGCGGGGATCCGGGAGCTCGTCAAAGATCCCAAACTCGTATTCGCGTAACCACTTTTCCTCCCGGAAGGTAGGCGTCATCCTGCGATACTTCGGATCTTTCAGGGCCTGCGCCACGACGTGATAACGCGCATGCAGGATACGCATTACATCAATGTGGGCGGCCGCCACAGAGGCGGCTAACTCGGACCGTTCGGCACTTGCGTCATCACCGGCAATTTTACGCGCAAGCGTCTTGATGTCTTCAGACCAAGCCGGATCAGCGAGTACGGGCAAGGATAATCCATGCCGTTGGGCGTTACGGGACGCCCGCGCTTTGCCGGTAGCCGTGCGCGGGCCCGTACTCGCCTGAGCGTTGGCTCGGTTAGCTTGTGTCCTCCTGTCGCTACTCACTCGGCAGCCTCGCTATTGGGATAACCTTCTTTCGGCTCATCCTCGTCCGCCGCCTCGCTAGTCTCAAGCTGGGTTGCTTCGGATTCAATCTTTGGTGGCGATTCAAGCTCAACAAACTCAGCGTCTTCGATCTCCTTGGTCGCTTCACGCAGCGCCTGCGCTAGCATGCTCCGCCGCCGATCAAGTTCGCGCAAGGTCACGTGGCGCCGGCTCTCGGAGGCCATGATCATCTGATCGATGCGCTCGATTTTGTCGATGATCTCCACCAAGGTCTGCGCCCTAACCGTCTCCATCGATAGTTTCTCGGCCTTAAGCAGCCCCTCGATGTGTTTAAGAGTACCGGGTTTTTGCATGGGCGAAGCCGCCATCAAGCGATGTACATCGACGACGGAGCAAACAGTTTCGAGAACAGGCCGCAAGCCTTTGTACATATTCGCATTGATCAATTCGGCTTTGTGGCGACGCAGGCGCAACGTCTCCCAGAACAGATCGGCGCAATCCCGGACCGACATTTCGTCGATAACGTCAATAGGCTTCACAGCGTCACGAATTTGCTTCAACAACGCGCTGTATGCTTTTTCATCTTCCCCCTCAAACAAGGGCGGAGGCCCGAACATCGATGTGACAGGAATGTTCTTACAGGTACGATTTATAGATTTCTTGGCCATGGAGCTTTCCCTTCATTCACGTGAGAACGTGGTACTTCGCTTCGACGGCTATTCATGATGGTGTCAAAAGATATCCCGGAATTTTGAGTTTATGCACAGTGGGTAGGCCGACACCACCTACCGGCGCCTGAAAATGCAGGCTGGCAAAAACGGAGTGTCAAAAAATCCATCTGAAAAGTGAATGATACAGTTGACGGATTTTTTCGCACCGCTCGATGCGGCCTGGCGCGCCCAAAGAATTGTTTCGTAACGGCAGACTTTTGGCCGCAGGAATTCGATGGAACTCATCCTGAGAGATTTTACTTGCCGCTCTTGCGCAGCCGAACGCCGGCTCCGCCGCCGTTCTCGACGATAAATTCGATCCCTGCATGTTCTAAGGCGGAGATAAGCTTTTCTGTTGTGCCAGTTCGACCACCTAAAGGGCCCTCCGCAGCCTCAAGGCGCTTTACTGTCGGAACCGAAACCTCAGCGAATTTTGCCAGATCATCCTGAGACCAACCGAGCAGCGCCCGAGCTGCCTTTATCTGCCTAATTGATACTTTTAGTATTGACATTGAAGTGCCTACAATTGATACTATTCGTATCGATTAGGTAAGGGCTACTGTTGCTTTTCATGAAGGGAAAGCACGGCTCGGTGTCCTCGCCAAGGGGCGCTTCAACCCGATCAATATGAGGAGAGGCAGATGAGTATCGAGTTCGCAGCAATCCACTACCAAGCGGTCCGAGACCGTATCAAAGCCCGGGACCCGGATATCGACGAGCAAACCCTCGCCGACACTGTCGAAGGTTTGACAACGCTGCCCGATATTGTCGAGGCGATTATCCGGTCGGCATTGGTCGATGAGACCTTTGCCAAAGGCCTCAAATGCCGGATTGCAGAAATGCAAGATCGGCTTTCCCGTCTCCAGGACAGAGCCTCAAAACGTCGGCAAATCGCCAAAGACGTGATGGTCGAAATTGATCTCAAGAAGATCAATGCGCCAGACTTTACAGCGTCAGTCAGGCCAGGATTGCCCGCATTGTTGATCCTCAATGAGGAGGATGTCCCGCCAACATACTGGCAGCCGAGTGAGCCGCACCTCAATCGTCAGGAACTGGCCCGTGATCTCAAACAAGGAGTGGAGATTGCCGGCGCAACTCTCTCCGAACCTGATCCGGTTCTCAGCGTGAGGGTGCGGTGATGGGGTTCACAGCAAAGCAATTACAGGAACTCCGCCGAGATCTCGATCAGCGCTATGTCCGCACACGAGAGGTAGATGGGCGTGAGTTGTCCTTCATCGGCGGGTGGTACGCCGTATCCGAAGCCAATCGAATTTTTGGCTTTGACCGCTGGTCGCGGGAGACGATCGAATCCCGCTGCGTCTTCAATCGTGAGAACCGCGGTGTCTTCCTCGCCGTTTACGTTGCGAAGGTACGAATCACCGTAAGCGTGGGAGGTGCAACTGTCGTGCGGGAGGGCCATGGGACGGGCGAAGGCCGCGGCTCGACGCCTGGTGAGGTGCACGACATCGCGCTTAAAGGGGCTGAGACCGACGCCACCAAACGCGCTCTAGCCACTTTCGGCGACCCGTTTGGATTGTCACTCTATGAGCATGGCAAGCTGGCACAGCCTCCCAGAAAGGATCAGTCGCTTGCGCAAAAGCCTGCCGCGCCAAATCTGCGAAGCAATGCCCGCGACGATACGACCCAAATCCCACGGACCTCTACCTTCCACGGTTGTGAGAAGGACTTAGCCGCCCGTGATCAGCCGCCTAACAGTCTCGAACCTGCGCCGCAGTCTTCGCCTCTGGTCAACATGCCGATCGTGCCGGCTGTTGCGGATCTGCTGCCAGGCAAGATTGACAAGAGCGTTCTTACGATTGGCGAGCCCAAACGGCTACGGAACAAAGCACATTTACGCTACGTCGGGACCCAACCGTGCCTCATCTGCGGCCGTCAGCCGTCTGATCCCCATCATCTGCGCTTTGCCCAGCCAAGGGCGCTTGGCTTAAAAGTCAGCGATGAGTTCACGGTGCCGCTCTGCCGCGGTCATCACCGCCAGCTCCATCAGGCCGGCAATGAGGTCGCGTGGTGGGACGACTTGGACGTCGACGCGCTGGAGATAGCCAAAGGCCTTTGGGATGAGACGCACGGGCGAAAGGCGTTGCAAGACTACCAAGCCCCTCAACCCGCCAAACAGCGCCCCCACCCATGACGAGCGTAAAGCAAATCACCGCAAATCGGCATAACGCTAAAAAGAGTACCGGCCCTCGATCGCCGCACGGGAAGCTCCGGGCGCGTCAGAGTGCATTCAAGCACGGGCTCACCGCCGAAACCGTCATCGCGCTCCTTGAAAAAGCAGAAGAGTACGAAGCATTGGAGTGTGGCCTCGCGGCAGAATACGAGCCAAATTCCACTCTAGAGCGTGTGCTCGTGGCGAGGCTTGCCTCATTGTTGTGGCGGCTAAGGCGCGCGGCCGCCATCGAAACAGGCCTATTCGAAGCGCAAGCTCACTCAATCTTTGCTCGCAAGTCGGTGCACAAGAATTTTACGATGGAGAGCCATAAGTTCGAGGACCTCCCTCATCCCTCGCCGAATCTTGTTCCGGAAGAGGCGAGCGATCGACACATAGGTAAACCCGGAAAAGAACCACGGTCAGAATCAAACGCGTTGCGCCCGGGCATTAGCGAATGTTTTTTTCGCTTGCTAACTGAGCAGGGAGACCTTTTGGAACGGCTTGGACGATACGAGGCAATTTTTGGAGCCAAGCAACGCACGCTAGTGACATGTTAAAAGCTTCCGGAGGTCGGAAGTCCGGGACGCTTGCGACCGCGAACTCCTAGACGCTAATCTATCACAATGGTCAAAACGCTGCCCTTCAAAGCCTACGTTCTCAAGCAAACACCCAATTCACCCCTCGCGCAGGAGTTCCTCAAAGAGACGAAGGCCGACGCAGCATTTCCAAACGTAGGGTCTTGGTGGGATTTAAGGCTTTACCTTCTCAAGAGAGACGGCGGAGAAAAGGCCGTCGTGGCGGCCCGCGCGTTTTGGAAAGCATACAAAAAGGCCAACGTCTGAATGGAGGCAACGCCGAATAAAACGTCGCGACTTGTTCTCGCGGACGTTCGGTTAAAACCAATTATTTTTCCCGAAAGGCTCGCATGAATTGGGTCGACAGAAGTTTCACGAGATAAGAAACGATATTTGCGCTCTCCGGTTTGGATGGTGGCTTCTACCGGCATGCTTGCGACGAGTTTCATTTCGGAGCCGCATAATTTCATTATCCGGCACGACTATCGCGACCGTATAGAAAGACGCACCCGTCTTTGATCTTGCGTCACATCAACGGAAATGCGGATCACCGATCCAAGCAGTTCGGCGTGGTGCGCTGATTGAACGCGAAGAAACGCAGCAGTGCTTTTTGCCAGAAACGGACCTGGCCGATGTCTTGTGATTGAAATTTCGCTCCGACGATCATCGCTCCGGATCTCGCGGCGATCGGCATGATTGGCTCACCGGTCGTAATGGCGCCGTCTATGGTGTGGACGTTGAGCCGATGAAGCGACGCTGTCCAGCGGGCCCGGGTGTCCGTACGCTTGAGCGGGGGGAGGACTATTTTACGTTCCATCAACTCAGGAATCTTGGCCCTAACATCGGCAAGATCCTTGCAGGCCTCGGTGCTTAACTCCTTCGACCAGAAATTTTGTATGGGACAGACAGAAGGATTATTCTCTTAAGTGCTTTGAACCCACTTTTTAAAGATATCAAAAATCATTGCATATCGTGGTTGTGCCGTTGCACAACTCAAGACTCCGATAGACTCTTAGAAAAATGGGAGAATCAGCATGGTAAGCATGACCAACGGCTTTGTGCTATTGCTCTTCGGAATTCTTGTCTTTCTGGGCCGAAAGATAGGAATCGGACCATTACTCGAAATCGATGGGCGCATCTTGCAGGCGGTCGCCGTGCTCGCCCTGCTTGGGTTGACGATCTTCATTGTCGCGTCGCTACGGCGCATAGTCCAGCTATCGAACTAGCGGCATTTGGTGCCTCTGTGCTCGAGAGGGTCTGGATGTCACGGGTTTGTCAACTGAGTGCTAAGGAACGGCCGCAAACTCAAGAAATTTTGCGTCATCCGTTCGCAGATCAGAGAGACCAAGGACGCTACGAAGATTCTCTCGGATGCCTTCGATTGGTAGCGAGATAGATCTTTCAATTGCCTCGCGGCCACGGGTGATCGCCTGTCCGATTTCATTATCGGAGACGAATCGAGGAATTTCCGTAGAGTCTGCAAGCCTCGTGAAATCAATTCCTAAGCTGTGACAGTATGAGGGATGTTTAGGGCCTATAACTACTGTTATTTCATTGTCATGATGAGCAATTTGAAGGCCAAAACGGTACATCGTTTTGAGAGTTTGCGTTGCTGATCGTAAGATTTGCGAGCCCATACTGAAAAACACAAGGGCCCCTAAGGGCGAGCGGTCTAGTAGATCTGCAATCAGATGCATCACATATGCAGATGCTGTCGGATGCATTTCGCAAAGACAATGATTGGCGGTAATAACTTCTGCTGAAAACTCGCGTTCGCCATCAATGGTATAAAATTTCCACCAAGGCATGTGAATTATCGAATCGGCTGCTGCTGCGTCGGAACAAACACGCTCCGACAGGCCTCCGCGGGACAGCTGCCGCAATAGATAATGCTGGTAGAGATAGAATGCCTGCGCGATGTCGGTGGATGTGTAGGGGTGGTCACTAGCAACCAGTAGAGCCCCAACGTATCCGCTTCCGGGCCCAATCTCTAAGACGGCTGGCCTACGGTCCGGGTATAGATAGTCGATGTGTCGTTTGATGTGAATTGCATCGAGGAGGCTTGCGTGGGGTACGCGCCGTCTGCCAAAAACATTTTCAGTCATTTCTGCGGTTGCTGAGACGATTTTTTGAAAACTAGCAATTTCGTTGGTTCGCAAACCGCCTCTAAGAAATTGCAAGATTTGAGGCATTCGCAGCTCGTGCATTACCTCAGCGTAGCGGTGCAGTGAGCTTAAATCATCAACTTTGACCGGGTAACCTTCCGCGCCAAATGCTACAGCTTTCGCGGCCTCGATAAGCCGATTTGGCAAGTGCTCAAGCGCCCTCGCCTCCGCGGAATTGTAAATATAGGGCGTTAATTCCACTATCTTTAGCCTTATCCGGTTATTAGCTGCGACGACTGCCGAATGGTCGCTTGAGTAAAGAATACACGCCGCCGCCTTGCCGAATGCCAGGGACTATGCGCCACGACGTTAACTCGACGCAATCCATATCGAGGTAGATGGCATTCGGTTCGAAACCGATGATGGAGGATCACAGTCGAGGGTAATATTCAGTTAGCTTAAAAACATCGTCATTACCGATTTCCGAACACATTCTCCTTGAGCCAGTCGGCCATGTAGTTGATGCCCGCCGGCCGGTCGTCGACTTGACAATGTTCGGCCGCGCCTTCGACGTTGTCGAAGATCTTGAGGGTCTTTTTCGACGTGCCGAGCTTTTCGTAAAGGAGTTCCGCTTCGCTCGGCGGCGTGATTCCGTCGTCCTTGCCATGCATGACGAGGAACGGCGTCTTCACCTGTTGGGCGATGCCTTCGAGCGTGAACTTCTTGATGACATCCACGGCTTTATTGAAGTCGAGATCGGGGACGCCGAACACCCACGGCACCTGGAAGTGCGAGGTGGCGATAGCGCCCTTCTTCATCTGCTCCTGCGAGCGCACCAGCCACGCATGCATGTCCCACCACATCGCGCCCAGTGCGACGCCGCCGGCGTAACGCGTATCGAGTGCAGCAATGCGGGGCGCGCAGTAGCCGCCGAAGCTGTAGCCAACGATTGCAACCTTGCTCTTGTCGGTCTCTTTGCGGCCCGCGACGTAGTCGAACGCAGCCTTGCCGGGCACTTCATAGTCCCAGCGCGACGGGATCTTCTGGATGCGCAACGCTTCGCCCTGGCCTGGGCCATCGATGGCGAGCGTGTTGTAACCGCGGCGCGCGAATTCGAGGCCGCAGAATAGCGAGCTCATTTCCTTGCAGTTATCGAGGCCGTCGAACACCACGACCGTCGGC
>DASYDW010000140.1 GCA_036499395.1 Pirellulales bacterium | reverse complement strand
GGCCTCAGCCGGGCGACCCTGCGCCGTGAAGGCGGACAGTGGAAAATCACGGAACTCAAATCGGCAGCGACGTTCCAGCGGAAATAGGTGCACTATGAAGCTGCTCAGCTTTAACAGGAACGGCAAGGCCAGCTTCGGCGCTCTTGTTGGCGACGGCGTGATCGATCTCAGCAAGCGGACGAAGTATGCCAGCCTGCGAGAGGCTCTCGCCGCGGGCGCGATGAGGGAAGTCATGTCAGCCGCTACGGGTGCGGCCGACTACAAACTCATCGACGTGACGCTGCTGACGCCTGTGCCGGACGCCGAGAAAGTAATTTGCATCGGCGTGAACTACCGCGCCCACTGCATCGAAGTTGGTCGCGCATTCCCCGAGCAGCCAAGCGTATTCTTTCGCCTGCACAGCTCACTCGTCGCGAGTGGTGAGGACATCGTGCGGCCTACCGTGTCGCAGGATTTCGACTATGAAGGCGAGCTTGCTGTAGTCATCGGCAACGGCGGGCACAAGATCGGACGCCACGCGGCGCTGAGCCACGTCGCCGGCTATACCTTGCTCAACGACGGCAGTATTCGTGATTTCCAGCTCAAAGGTTCGCTCGCTATCGGCAAGAACTTTTTCGCGACCGGCAGCGTCGGTCCGGTGATGCTCACCGCTGATGAAGTGCCGGATCCAACCAAGCTCTTCATCGAGACGCGCCTCAACGGCAAGCGGATGCAATACTCCGGCATCGACGACTTGATCTTCGATATCCCGGCGATCATCGAGTACGTATCGGCCGCCATCCCGCTCACACCCGGCGATATCATCGCCACGGGGACACCGGATGGCGTCCAGCTCGGCCACAAGCCGCCGCAGTGGATGAAGCCCGGCGACAAGCTTGAAATCGAGGTGCCGCCGATAGGCATCCTGCGCAACCAGGTGGTCGACGCCAGCTAGCGCGACTTTTTCTTGCGTTTCGCCCGGGGCTTCTCGTCAGCTAGAATAACGTCGTGTGCACGGGCATATTCACGCAACTCGCGTTCTATCAAAGTGGCCATAGCGCGCGCGGCTGGCAGTAATGTCTGGCCGTGTCGCGTCACGATACCAATAGAGCGCGATACGACCGGTTCAGTAAGCTGGACAAACGCCATATCCGTGGCTGCCGGCGGCTTTGTCAGCCGTGGCAGCACCGTAATCCCGATGGCGCGCCGGATCAGGTCCATTGTCGATGTTCGGCTTGATACGGTGACAACCGTATTGCTCTCGACGTATTGGCCAAGGCCATGCTCGATCACGGTCTCAAAAGCATCGTTGCCGATCAGCGGGCGGTCGGCGAGGGCTTTCCAGGTCAATTTGCCTTTACGCCTGGTGAGCGGGTCGTCGTCACGGCATATAATTCCGAATGTATCGACACAGACGGGATGGAAATCGAGTTTCGGATCGTCGCCGAGATTGGACGCAATGGCGATGTCGGCGAGACCGTCACTGACGAGTTGCCGCGCCTGACGTGAGCGCTGGTCGATGACACGCACAGTGACATTGCCATGCGTCTTCATGAACTCCGCTAGCACGCTCGTAAACCATTCTTCGGCAAGGAACGGAACGACGGCGATCGTTAGCAGCCCGCGCTCGGCCAGAGTGATCTGTCTTACGTCTCGCACAACACGGTCGTGGGCGCGCACCAGGTCGGCAAAAAGCGGAGCCAGGGTTCGCCCCAAGGGCGTGAGCTTGGCTCGATGGCCCTTTTCGAACAGCGGTGCGCCGACCTGTTGTTCAAGCTCACTCATTGCCGTGGAGACTGCGGCAGCGGAACGGAAAGTTTCGGCAGCGGCGGTCTGCAAGCTGCCCGTGTCAGCCGCTATGACGAACTGGCGTAATTGTTGAATGCGATATGTAGTGTTCAAGTTGCAGCGCTTAAAATGTATGCCATAGCATGGCGCAGTAGATCAGGGTTTTGGCTGGTCGAGAAGCTGGCATAACGATTGCTTATCTTCGAATCGTTCTGGACACTAGCGCAGAAGCAGGCCCTTTTGCGGCCGGCTTTCACATGGTGGCACTATCGTCATTGGCTCTTGAGCCCAGAGAACGGTAAGCAGCACCGGCGGCGCTAGCCTCGGATAATGTCGAGGAGCGTCCGAGCGGCCGATTCCGGTGTAGCCGTATTCTCGATCACATAGTCGGCCTGGAAGGTCGCGAAGGCCTCATTGCGTTGGATGCGCTGGGGGAGGCTGCCGTCGGTTGCGCGCGAACGAGTGACGAGACGCGCCGCTAAGACCTCCGCTGGCGCGGTGATCAGAACGG
>DASYDW010000139.1 GCA_036499395.1 Pirellulales bacterium | reverse complement strand
TACATCCGCCAACAGGACGGCACCGAGCCGGACGACGGCGGCGATAATTTCCGCATTACCAAATCGTGAGCGGAGGACTTCCAGTCCGGAGTTCACGATTCTCCTTCAACCTACCGGCTTCCAGCCGGTAGTAGTTCAGTTTGCGCGACCCCTAGGTACGGAGAGCGGTCCGACTCCTGCTCTTTGCCGCAGCGGGCCCTCGCAGGGAGGCGACCCGCTGCGGCATTTTCTGCGTTTGGCTCCGCCGGTTCTGCAGTGCTGGCCCGCGCACGGACGGCGCGTTATCTTGACGCTGCCACTTTGGGCCAACGAATTTGAAGTCAGGAGTCGGACATCCATGCGTTTGATGATTTTGCTGACTTCGCTTGCGCTCACAATTCTCTCGATTGACAATGCGCGCGCCGAAGAGTTTCGTCGCGACTCCTTCGATCCGACGGGCTTCGAATCGATCTTCGACGGTCGCACGCTGGCCGGCTGGCACGTGAGCGCCGAGACGGGTCACAGTGGTGCGAGCCAGCATCGTTCGGGAGGGCGGTGGGTTGTCGAAGACGGAGCGATTACCGGCTGTCAGGATATTCCCGGTAATGGCGGGATCGTGCTTACCGATCGGGCTTACGGTAACTTCGAAGTCGTCGTGGAAATGAATAACGATTTCGGGCCCGACAGCGGACTGTTCCTGCGCAGCACCGAGAAAGGTCAGGCCTATCAGTACATGGTTGACTATCATGCCGCGGGGAATCTGGCTGGCGTTTACGGCGAAGGGCTATCGGGAGGAATCTCACGACGCAATTTCGATTTCCTCGACAAGGTCACCGAGATCGCACCCCACGATTGCCCCTTTCCCCTTCCCATCAAGCCTGTCGAATGGCCAAAGCTGTGGCAGCACGGTCGCTGGAATGAGTTGCGTGCACGCATCGTCGGCAATCCGCCGACGATCACGACCTGGATCAACGGTGTGCGCTTTATGGAATTCACTGACAGCGAGAAGCGGCATCCCGACACGGGTGGGATTGCACTGCAGGTTCACGGCGGCGGCGACTTTACCAAGCAATTCGTCCGCTATCGCGCGATCCGGGTGAAAGTGCTCGACTGAACCGACGCGTCAGTCCAATTGCTCGCGAATAAACCGCATGGCGCGAGCGTGCGCAGCGGCCAGGACCTTGGGATCTCCTCCGCCTAGACCATGCTCGCCCCCTTCGACAGTGATCAACTCGTGCGGCACGCCCTGCTTGGAGAGCGCGTCGTTCATGTCCGCCGACTCGTGATATGGGACATCCGTATCGGCGGTGCCGTGTAGCATCAGCGTGGGGGGATACTGCGGGGTTAGATTCCGCACCGGGCAATACGGTGTAATCTTGTCCCGCTCGGTTTGCGGATCGAAGCCTGCGACTTCATGCGTCCACAGCCCGTTCTGACGCAGGTACAAATAATAGGTGCCGCGCGGCTTGCTGTCGCTGCCTGTCTTTACCTCGCCTCCGACGACGCTATCCGCCTCGGCCCTGGTCACTAGCTTTTGCTTGCGATAGTGCTCCGACGGCTCGACATACCATGGCGCATCAATATCGCCGTAGCCGTAATAAGCGAGTAGCGCCTTGGGACGCGGCTCAACGCAGATGCCAGACATGAAGGTCAGGTAACCACCGGCCGATCCACCGGCGACGAGAATCTTCTGGGGATCGATGTGAAGCCTGGCGACGCCTGTCGCGTGGATCCAGCGAAAGGCGTCTTTCAGGTCCTCGATGATCGCGGGCAGTTTGACCTCGGGCGCCAGCCGATAGTCGAGCGACATGAGGACATAGTTCTGCGCCTGGCACAAATCGCGAATGTCGCGAGGGACCCCTTGCCGGCTCCCCATGATCAGTGCGCCGCCGTGAATCCAGACGACGCAAGGCCGCGACACGTCGCCGTTGCGGCGATAGACGTCGGCTTCGATGTTCGTCGGACCGACCGTTTTGTAGACGACGGTTTCCTTGGTCCAGCCAGAGTCATCGGCCACGGACTGCGAGGCGATCGCAATGATTCCCAGTAGGGCGACGTAAGGGCAACAAAACTTCATAGCTACAAACTCTCGGGGCGATTTGCAACGTCGTGATTTCAGCAGTCTGCCACCGGCGAAGCGCCGACGCAAGAAAATCCACGATTGGCCTGGGTTCGCGTTCGGCCTCGGACGCTTGCCAAGCGCGGGATGGCAGACGATGATCGTTGCCAGCAAATAGACCACTTGCGCGCACCCCGCCCGAAATGCAGGAGTCAACTTGATAATGCAATCCATGACGAAACTGATCTGTGCCGTGTGCGTTTTATCCTTATCCCTCTTATGGCTCGGTGTTGCGCGGGCGGAAGATAAGCCGATTCGCGCGTTGCTCGTGATCGGTGGCTGCTGCCACGACTACGAGAAGCAGAAAGATATTCTCACGCAGGGCATCTCGGCGCGAGCCAACGTCGAGTGGAAGATCGCTTACGATCCCGACAAAACCACCGCGCACATGAATCCGGTTTACGAGAATCCGGACTGGGCCGCGGGCTTTGACGTCGTGGTGCATGACGAATGCTCGTCAGACGTCAAGGATCTGGCCGTCATCGACCGGATTCTGCGTCCCCATCGCGAGGGTTTGCCCGGTGTGGTTCTGCACTGCGGGATGCATTGCTACCGAAGCAAGGGTTATCCGAAGGACGTAACTCCGTGGTTTGAGTTTACCGGTCTTCAATCGACCGGCCACGGTCCGCAGTTGCCCATCGAATTGGCTCTGATCGACCGCGACAGCCCGATCCTGCACGGTCTCGAGAATTGGACCACGATCAACGAAGAACTGTACAACAACCTGACCGGCAACCTGCTGCCGACCGGCCGCATCCTGGCGCGTGGCACGCAGCAGGTGAAAAATCGGGATGGGAAGACGACACCTGTCGACGCCATCGTTGCCTGGACCAACACCTATCGCGAGAAGACCAAGGTATTCGCCACGACCCTGGGGCATAACAATGCCACGGTCGAAGATGGCCGATATTTGGACCTCGTGACGCGTGGCCTGCTGTGGTCCGTAGGCAAGCTTGATGCCGAGCATTTGAAGCCAGCGAAGAAGGTGCTCGCCGACTAACGGCACGCGATAGTAATCTCGCATGTGCCATGCTTTATCGCCACAAACGGAACAAGCGTGCGTTCTTGCGTCGGCACACGTTGCCAGACAACCGTCCTCACGCAACGATATCGTGCGCAACCGTGCCGGCCAGGTCGGTCAGGCGTACATCGCGACCGCTGTACTGGTACGTCAGCTTGGTGTGGTCCAGGCCGAGTAAGTACAGCATCGTGGCGTGCAAATCGTTGATGTGCATTTTCTTGTCGACCGCTTTCTCGCCATGATCGTCCGTGGCGCCGTGGCGAAAGCCTCCTTTGACGCCGCCACCAGCCATCCACATCGAAAACCCGGTCGCATTATGGTCGCGGCCATCGGCCCGCTGCGCGGTGGGAGTGCGGCCGAACTCTCCGCCCCACACAACCAGGGTGTCCTTCAGCAGATCTCGCTGCTTCAGGTCGGCCAACAGGGCGGCGATCGGCTTGTCGATGGCCCGGGCGTTGGTCGTTAGCTTCGCGCGAAGGTTGTTGTGCTGGTCCCAACCTCCCATGCCCAGTTCGATGAAGCGGACGCCGGCTTCGGCGAAGCGCCGCGCAAGCAAGCATTGTCGGCCAAAATTGTCGGTCCCTTTGGTGCCGATACCGTACGCGTCGCGCGTGGCCTCGGTTTCGTTCGAGATGTCCATGATCGCCGGCACGGCCCCCTCCATACGAAACGCCAGTTCGTACGACTGGATCAAACCTTCGAGCTCGGTGTTGACGCCATCCTTTTGCAGCCGGTCCTTGTTCAACGTGGCCAACAGGTCGAGCTGCTGACGTTGCAATTCGGCGGTCAGTTTCGAGTTGCCGATGTTCGCCATCCGCCCGCCGCCATTGCGTTCCTGGACGCCATCGATCTTGATCCCCTGGTACGAGGCGGGCAGAAAGGCACTGCCATAGCTCGTCGCGCCACCGGCAGGGTTGATGGTGATGAAGCCGGGCAGCTCGGAGTTTTCGCTTCCCAATCCGTACAGCGTCCAGGCTCCCATCGAAGGACGCTGAAAACGAAACGTCCCCGTGTGCATTTCGGTGACAGCCTGCGGATGCACGCCCACATCGGTGTACATGCTGTTGAGCAAGCAAAGATCGTCCGCATGATTCGCCAACTGCGGGAAAATCTCCGGCAGCCACAGGCCTGACTTGCCGTGCTGGCTGAACTTGAATGGCGACCTCATTAGCTTGCGATCTTTGCCGTTGGTGGTTTTTCCATCGTCCGACTGCAGCCGGGGCTTGTAGTCGAATGTATCGACATGCGACGGCGCGCCCTGCATGAACAGGAAGATCACTCGCTTCGCGCGAGACTTAAAGTGCGGTGCCTTTGGCGCTAGCGCATTGGGTGTTTCGGCCGTGCTGGCCTGCGCGGCCAGGTTCGAAAATGCCAGGTAGCCGAAGCCGCACGACACGGCTTTCAACAGGTCGCGGCGAGAAAACCCTGCGGGGCGAAGATCGTTGAACATATTTCAGTCCTGCTGCACGTGCGGCGTGCGAACTGGTCAATAAACGTAACGGAACTCACCCGATTCGAATAATGTCTGGCACAGGCTGGTCCACGCGGCAAGCTGCGCATTGCCCTTATGGCCGCTACTCTCAAGTTTGGCTCGATAATTGTTCAGGTACTTGGCCACCGCGTCGTGCTCTTCCTGCGTCGCTAAACGTGATAGTGCCAGGCGATACGCCAACTCAATGCGGGTCGCCTGGTCGTGATCCTTGTCTTTCAAGATGCGCTTCGCCATCTCTTCCGATTGCTTGAGCACAAACGGGTTGTTCATCAAGAAGAGTGCTTGGGTCGGCACCGTCGTCACGTCACGCTTGCCGACGATCAGGCTGGGATCAGCCGCGTCGAACACTTGCAAGAAGTCGGGCACATTACCACGCACGATCGGCAGGTACACGCTGCGCACGTTTGTCGCCTTGTGTAGGCCCTGCAATTCTTTGCCGCGCACCGGGCCATTGTCCAAGTCCATGACATACGAGCCAGTCGGCCGCGCCAGGTCGAGCTGGCCGCTGGCGTACAGCATGGCGTCGCGAATCTCTTCGGCATCCAGACGGCGACGGTCGACGCGCCATAGATTGACGTTCGACGGATCGTGGTCGTAATTCGCCTCGTTGTGATCGCTGCTCAACTGGTACGTATGGCTGAGCACGATCGAGCGAATCAGTTTCTTGACGGACCAATTGTCGTTCATGAACTGAAACGCCAAGTTGTCGAGTAGCGCCGGATTGCTCGGTTCGCTCCCCAGCGCGCCGAAATTATCGACCGATTCGACCAGACCCTGCCCGAACAGATGCGACCAGACGCGGTTGGCCATGACGCGCGCCGTGAGCGGGTTGCTCTTGCTCGAAATCCATTGAGCCAGTTCGAGCCGCCCACTGCGGCGTGGATTGATGTGGTTGGCCGAAGAAGTCTTCAGCACCGTTAGCACGCCGCGCGGGACTTCTGTCCCCTTATCTTTGATCTCGCCGCGCACCAACACCTGGCAATTGGTGGGAGTTGAGGATTCGACGACTCCCATTGCCAGATTACGAGTCGGCGTCTTTTGACCTTCGAGCTTTTCGATCTCGTCGCGCAACTCCTTGACCTTGTCACGCACGGCCTGAGCGTTGACCTGCATGCTTCGTGGCTGTGCCTTTGGCGCTCCGCCTTTCTTCCCCTTTGCCTTGGGCATGCCCGCCTTTGCCGCTTGACGGGCTGTTTTGCGAATCTGTTCGATTTCGGCTTCGAGCTTCGCGATTTCCTGCTGGCGTTTCGTTTCGGCTTTTAGCTCGTCGCTCGTCGGCTTCAAGCTATTGCTCGTGTCGGACAGCGAGATCAACCGCGCGTCGAGCGCTGCTTTCTTGCCCGCCTCAGTCCCCGCCTGCGTTTGCGTACTACGAAAAATGCCCGCCAAGGCGTAATAGTCCGCCGTAGGAATCGGGTCGAACTTATGATCGTGGCAGCGGGCACACGCGATCGTCATTCCCAGCATCGCCCGACCGACGACGTCGATCTGGTCGTCGATGACGTCCATCGCGAACTGCTCTTCATTTCGCGTATTGACCCCTTTGGGCCCGATCGCCAGCAAGCCGGTCGCCACCAGATGCTCGTTTTTCTGCTCGGCGCCTCGTGAAGGCAGCAAGTCCCCCGCGATTTGCTCCGTTATGAAGCGATCGTACGGCTTGTCGCAATTTAGCGCGTCGATGACATAATCTCGGTACCGCCAGGCGTAGCGATAGGGAATGTTGCGGTCCTTGCCCGACGATTCGGCATAGTGAACGACGTCTAACCAGTGCCGTGCCCAACGCTCGCCGAAGTGCGGTGAAGCGAGCAAGCGATCAACCACCGTGGCGAACGCACTGGCCGACTCGTCCTTGAGGAATGCGTCAACCTCGGCGGGCGTTGGCGGCAGGCCGGTTAAGTCGAACGTCACGCGACGAATTAGCGTCAGGCGATCTGCATCGCGCACCGGGGTCAGATTCTCGCGCTCTTGCGCCGCGCGCACAAAGCGATCGATATTCGTATGCGGCCAGCGTGAGTCAGAGACTTCCGGCGGGGGCGACAGCTTCGCGGGCTTGAACGCCCAATATTTTTTGGCCTCGGCCAGATCGATCTTGTTGCGCGGCTTACCGGCCTTACCGACTCGCGGATCGGGTGCACCCATGTTGATCCATTCGACGATATTCTGAATGGCGTCTTCGTCGAGCTGCCCCTTCGGCGGCATCTGCAACCCTTCGTAGCGGATCGCTTCCACCAGCAAACTGTCGTCGGCGTGGCCTGGCATGATAACCGCGCCCGAGTCGCCCCCCTTGTGGATGCCTTCGGCCGAGTCGAGCAGCAGATGCCCCTTGGCCTTGGCCGCGTCGCCGGAATGACACTCATAGCAGTTATGCACCAGCAGCGGGCGGATGCGCTTCTCGAAGAAGTCGACGCCTTCTTTCGAGAGACGCGGTTTCGGCGGCGCCGCCAGCGCGATAGATCCGCAAAGGCATGCCAGCAGGACCGACATTGCGAAGACGTTTATCGATCGCAGCATGAATCTTCCCGTAGTACCGGCCAGAATGGTCTCTGCCTTCAACTGTATTCTATTTCCATACGTATTTAACACCGCGAAAGGCAAGGTTGGTTGGTCGAAGGTAACGGTTTCGCAGGGATTTACGCCGTTTTATAGGGCCCCAGGCAGCCAATGTTCGTGCCGCAACCAAGGGAAGCAGCGGGGATCACCGGGCGATTCAGAATGCGCAGTGTCCGTGGTCCTAGGGGCGTTCAGGCCTCGGGCGACCCTGCTTGACCATGACTACGGCACGACGCGGGCGCGATACCTTTAAGGGCCAGACGACCGAGTGCCGTTAGACAGACGGCAGTCCTATGCCGCGCAATTCGCCTTCGCAAACCAAACGCTGCTCGACGAAGCATTGAAAGCGATAGACGATCATCGCGCCGCGCCGCATTTTCAGCACTTTGGCCATGATCATCAGCCGGCAAGGGACGGTGACGGTCTCGCGGAAGCGGACACGATCCAGCCCGCCGAAGCCCAGCACGCGTCCGCCGGTCAGGTCGTGGACTTGCGCGTGGTAGCTGCACAGTTGTGCAGCCGCCTCGCAAATCAAGACACCGGGGGTCACCGGATGGCCGGGAAAGTGGCCTCGGCACCAGAACTCGTCGCGGGTCAGATCCTTGTAGCCGACGGTCGTCTGCGTCGACTCGTCGTCGTAGACCACGGCGGTGAGTTGTTCCAACTCGAATCGCTGCGGATTGACGCGGCGAATTGCCTCATGGTCCGCCAGCACGCGGTTAACATCGAAGACGTCGTGGGGAACGATCGGTTCTGTGGCGGCCACTTTGGAAATCCGCGTTGCCGCGGTTGCTGAAAGCCGGCGTCGTCAGGCCCGATAGGCCAACGTAACGCCGTGAGGTGAGTGAGCTGGCATCATACCGGCTCATCAGCCGGTGGCACGCATCACGGATCCTCTGCAGGATAGAAATACGCCTGGCGGCGGCCGTCGGCCGTCGCCAGGCGGAAATACGTCAGAATCTTTTCGTCGAAACTAGACGACTTTGACGTTCTCGGCACGCGGGCCCTTGGGACCGCGACCTTCGGTGTATTCGACCGTCTGGCCTTCGTGCAAAGCCTCGATCGACGTCCCCTCGACCGCCGAGTGGTGGAAAAACAATTCGCCGCGCTCGCCCGCGATGAATCCAAATCCCTTGTCCGAAATCAACTTCTTGATCGTGCCTTGAGGCATAAATGCCCCTCCTGCAAATAACGCCCATAAACCGACCGAGTTGGTCCCGCGGAGAACCTTCTATCGAGAGAAAGACGCCGCGAGAAATGCCCGGCAGGACACTGAGTGTCACAGATCAATCGCGGTCGAGAGAGATAACTTCGCCTGTCTGACAAACCGGGGCGAGGCGTACCACTGCACGAAAAGCAATATCACAGCACGAGCATCGACTCGCGCGTACAAAATCTCAGTGCCGACATGGTAGCAGATCAACCGATGCGGTCAATCTACCGTCGGCCACCCCTACAACCCCCCGATTGCCCCACTCTCTTTTTCAAACGCCGCTATACTGGCCGCCAGAGGCGGGTATACTTAACCATGCCGGTCGGTCCGCCGAACAGGGAATTCACCAGTCCGTAATCTCGGACTTGGTAACTGCCTATCGACTCTCCTGCCTGCTGGGTCCGCCTTGTGACCCCTTTCTTTGCCGACCCGGAAAGCACCAGCAAGGGGTCGGCGCAGTCCATCGGTTGCTTGGGACCATTCGATACGAAAGCGGCGCTGTGTCCTCCCTCGAAAGTTTTTGACTTAGAAGGATGAACAGAGGCCGAGCGCCCAAGCGCCAACGAGTTACAGGAGATGAGTGGTGGGAAAGAAGCTGTATGTGGGGAATCTCAGTTACGGCGTAAAAAGCTCGGATCTCGAGGCGCTCTTCGCCCCGTTCGGACAGGTCCAAAGCGCGCAAGTAATTGAGGATCGTGAGACCGGCCGTAGTAAAGGTTTCGGGTTTGTCGAAATGAACAGCGACGCCGAGGCCCAAGCGGCCATTCGCGGCTTGCACGAGCAAGATCACGAAGGGCGCCCGTTGACCGTCAACGAAGCCAAGCCGCGCGAAGAGCGTGGCGGCGGCGGCGGTGGAGGCTACCGCGGAGGTGGCGGTGGTGGTGGCGGCGGCGGTGGCGGCGGTGGTCGTCGACCGGGCGGGTTCGGCGGTGGTCGTGGCGGCGGAGGCGGAGGCGGAGGTGGCCGCGGCGGCCGCTACTAAGCCAGGATAATTCGAGAGAGGCGGGTGATTTCACCCGCCTCTTTTTTTTGCGCAACTCGAATTACGCTCGCAGGGGTGCCAGTCACTCGGCGCGCAAAACCTTGTGGTAGAGCGGTATTGTTTTTCGGCGCCGCAACCTTGTCGTGGCCGCATCCTTGTCGCGCGATGTTAGCGTCGCGTGCCCGCGACGACCCGCTTCAGATCGGATCGTTTCACGATCCATTGCCGGCAGGCGCTCGAACCGCAACGGCAAGGAATCGCCATTTCGGCGGGCCACGCATAGTCGATCGTCAGCTCGTCACCGTCCGCGATCCGGCGGGTGGCCATGACATACATGCGCCGCTGCAGTTTGCCGCGTTTGTCCTTGACGTCGAACCAGCAAAGTTCGCAGTTGGGCTGGCAGCTATGGTTGATGAAACGAAAGGGCGCTGCTGGCTCGAGAGAGCGATCGTCTCCCAAATCCATGCAATAGTCGGAACTGTACGAAACGTCGTCGATGATCTCGCCATCGATTTCGCCAACGACTTCCGATTCATCAAACCAGCGTTCGGCGAATACACCGCGGCCTACCTTGGTTCGCGCGATCCGCACGCCGGTTTTCGACCGCGCAGGCGCGCTACGCTTCCGTTGCTTGACGCTAGATTTCGGCATCCCTGACCTTTGATGAGAGCGCGGCAGCGCCGCGAAACGAAGGGCCGGACTAGACGCCCTGAACGGCGGCGAAGCCCGACTGGGTGAGGCAGTAGGCGTTTTTCGGGCCGGCATGGGTGACCAACCCGTCGTCGACGAGCTTGTTCATCGCCGTACGGGGCCCGGCGTCCAGATTGTGAATGAACAACATTTGACCCGGCCCGACCCGATATCGTCGAAAAATAGCCAAGACCTTGAGCGTCGCGTCGTTCATTCTTTACCCTTTGATTCCGGGCCGCCCGAACAGACAACTCCTGGGATTATACCGGATTTTCCCCTGCCGTGCACCCCCGCATGGCGCGGGCTCCCCGCTCTCGGGGGCCGCAACCGGCGAAGCGGGGCATTATTTCGCCGCGGTGGGCTTCTCTGTGCCGACATCCTTGAGCTTGCCGATCAAAAAGGCGACGACCTTCGTGGCCTGCCCGTCGCGCGAATCGGAATCGGTGCCTTGCAGCACGAGCAAGCAATCAAGGCCGTTTTCCTTGCAGCGGTCGGCGATTGCGGTCGAATGCTTGGGGTGATGCACGTAGGCGCCCCGCTCCTTCGGATCCTCGGCCGAGAACGAGCAGGCGAGTGCCACGGGCACGTCATCCTTCGAAATCAGGTTGAGCATGCTGCAATCCCGCATGATCTTGTCCGCCTCGGGTGTTGTCTCCGCGGCGTCGGAATCGAAATGATAGAAGGACACCCACTCCGCCTGCGGACGCTGGAATTGGGACGGTCCAAGAATTTTTTCCCAGTCGCGCAGATCGTACGACGCCTGGCCATTCAACGAGCCCGCGGCCGTCAATCGTGAAGACTGCCGCAGCACAGGATCCGTGGCCTTGGGATCAGCCAAATCATCATGAAAGGCCAACCACAGGCTGGTACCTGCCCCGGCCGATCCGCCGTAGGAGGCAATCCGCGACGGATCAATGTTGTATTCCGTCGCGTGAGTGCGCAGGAACTGAATAGCACGCGCGGCGTCGCGCAGAATGTCCTGAATGCCAGCATGTTCGCGGAAACGATAATTGATCGACGCGAACGATATGCCCGCGTCCAAGCATTGGCGCACCGCCGGTCGGCCGCGCACTTGCCCCTTGTCGCCGTTGACGAAGCCACCGCCGTGGATGAATACCAATAGCGGCGTTGGCCTGTCCGACTTCGCCTTCCACAGATCCAGCACGTTCCGCGCGTGCGGACCATACGCGACGTTCTCGAAGTCCGGGGCCGCACGCGGCGGTTCAGCGGCCGAGGCCATTGTCGTCAGCGCAACGATCAACAGCGGCGCCGCAATGTTCAACCGTCCTGCAATTTTGACTCGAATCATCACGGAACTTCCCCCGGCTTGTTAATGGACTTCGACACCCCTGACCAAACTCTCGGCAGGATAGCCGTCGCGCTGGAACGCGCCAAATCGAACACCGCGGCGGCGAGAATGTCGCGAACGGCAGTCGGGAGTCAAAACATCCGCATCTGCACAGCCGCGGGGCGCGATGGGGGGAGATTCTTTCCGTCCAATGGATGGGCGTTGTGCCCCTCGGCACGCAGACACTCGACGAAACTTTCCGGCCCGTGCGTACAGTAGACGACTCGGGGTGCCACCTGCTCGACCGCCGCCAACAGTTCGTCATAGTCAGCATGGTCCGATAGGGGAATCGCATGGTCCACCCCCAGGCGGCGCGACGAATGCATCGCCCAGCCGGTGACGGCGAAGGTGACGGGCTGGCGAATTTTCCCCATATCGGCGCGCGAATGCCGCTGCGGCGGCACAATCACGGCGCAACCCTCGTGCGGTTTGCCATGATAAAGCTCGAATGTTCCCAGCTCGACGCCGCATTCGCGATATACCAGACTAATGGCGTAGATGTCGCGGTGCTGCAGAACCGTGATCCCGGCCGCGGTGAGGATGGCCGTCACTTCTTGCGCCTTTCCCAGAGCGTACGCCTGCACCACGGGAGTCATGCCGCGCGCAAGCGCGTCGAGGACCAGCTCCAGCAATTGGCCGACAGCCTCGGCCCGCGGCAGATGGCGATTTGCCGGCCTGCCATAGGTCGATTCGATGACCAAAATGTCAGCCGGCGGTAATTCGGCCCGTTCTGCCGTGGCCGATTCGGCCAATTTGAAGTCGCCCGTGTACAGCAATTGCTCGTGCCCGTCGTCGGCCAATAGCATGGCCGACCCAAGACAATGCCCTGCCGGATAGGTTGTCAGGCGTAGTCCGCCCCAATCGAGCGTCTTTCGATAGGGCATCTCGAGCACGGGCCGACGTCCCATACGAGTGTGATAGAGCTTTGCCGTTTGTGGCGTACATAGCGCGAGTTCATGCCGCGCCATGTGATCGCGATGGGCGTGCGAGATAAAGCCGCGTGGCTGCCGTCGGCTGAAATCGACAGCCAAGTCGGCCCGCGTCAGCTTCAGTCCGCGATCGAAGTGAAACATCGCGTCGCCCCGAGGTTGGCACCTTCAAACGACGACCGCAACCGAGGCACGTTTAGTGTCGACAAGCGCGGCCGAACATTTATGCGACACTTAACGGCGGACGGGCGGCGCCAGCTTGCCGGCCGGAGTCAATCCAGCGCCCTTCCACACTGTATCGAGAGCCTGGCCCACGCGCTTGATTGCTGCTTCGCGCCGCATTCCCTTGAGCTGGTCTGGATGTGCCGTGGGAGTGACGGGGCCATCGAAGCCCATCTCGGCCATGGCCACAAGCGCCGCGGACGAATCGATTCCACCACCCTCTCCAGGTAACGCTCGCTGATTCGGCTTGAGATCACCGGCGGCGACGTCGGACGGGGCGTCGGCCAATCGTAGGGCAATCAACCGCTCGCCGCCAAGCTTCTTGAAGGCATCGATCGAATTGCCCGTGATGTGCAAATCCCAAAGGTCGACAATCGCACCGACGTTCTTCGCTGGCACGCCCGACAAGAGCAGCATCTGAGCGTCGGTGGTGTGGATGAACTCGAATGTCTTGCCTTGCCGCGCCTCGGGCGAGGTCACAATGCCGACTCCCAGGCGAATACCGTGCGGCTCGAGCAACTTGGCGAGTTCGGCCAAACGCTTGCGGCTGGTTTCGAATTTTTGATGAAACGGCTGCTCGTCGTTGGCCGGCTCGATCCAGGTCAACGCCCGGCGAAAGCCCCCCTCGGCCGCGACGCCGATCCAGTCGTTCAATTGCGCCAGGTCCACTCGAAACGTCGGTTCGTCCCCCTGCCAGCGCGTGGGAAGCTCGAAACCGCCGACTTGCAACTTTGCGCTATCCAGCAGGCGCCGCGCGTGGGCCGTCCCGTGCGATTTGACCTGGGCAACAAACTCCATCAGGTCCAGATCGAGTCCGCGAAAACCGAACGACAAAGCCGACTCGATCAACTCGCTCTGACTCCCCGAAAGGGCCAACGCCCTGGGGCTCAGATTCTTGAACATCCGCTCCTCCGATACCACGTTCCGACCGGCAATTACCAAAACGCCATTATGGCAAATTGCCGCATATCTTCAACCGCATCGGCGGGTGACAGCAATGTCGCGATCTTCAAATCGTCCGCACGGGAACGTTGCGGCCCCTAAGACGAGCGGTCGCGCCCGGTTGAGCTATATTTGACGATTCGCCGGTTGCCCCACCAGTGGCCGGTTTGATATCGACGACGCGCAAGCGAATCCTTTGCGCGGCCGGATGCTAACTTTCAGCATCGCCTTCTACCCCCACTGCCAAGTTCGAGAACGATTCCGATGGAGTATCTGCGCATCATCATCTTGGGCATCGTGCAAGGAATCACGGAATTCCTGCCCATTAGCTCGGATGGCCATCTGGTCGTGGCCGATCAGTTGATCCAAAAATTCTCGAGCGCGCCGCTATCGAAGCCGAACATTGTTGTCACGATTATCCTGCACCTGGGGACGCTGGCCGCGATTCTGATCGTCTATCGCGAGCAGATCCTGCGCTTGCTAACGAAAGACCGTCGCGTCATTGGCTTGTTAATCGTGGGAACGATTCCCGCCGCGATCAGTGGCCTGCTGCTGGAGGAACTCGCGGACCAGTACATGGTCAATCCACTTTTGACGGGCTGCCTGTTGCCCTTGAATGGGTTATTGCTGTTATTCATCGATCGCAAGAAGCCCGGTGAGACCGATTACGAAAACCTAAGGTACGGCCAGGCACTGTTCATTGGATGCTGTCAGGCCTTCGCTCCGCTGCCGGGCATTTCACGCAGCGGCACCACGATCGCCGGCGGCCTGGCGGCCGGGATGCGTCGAGACGCCGCCGCCACGTTTTCCTTTCTGCTGGCGATTCCCGCGATCGGCGGCGCAGTCACGGTCGCGTTCCTGAAGCTGTTCCTTAAGGGAGCCGACGGGCTTCCCTCCGTAGGAGTGTTGACCGTGGGGGCCGTGGTTTCATTCCTGGTCGGGCTGGTATCGCTACGACTGTTGCTGCGGCTGCTGCGCGAAGGGCTGTTGGACCCTTTCGCGTATTGGTGCATCGCCCTGGGGATCGGCGTGATCATCTGGCAACTAGCGACGTAACTTACGCCGGGGGGCGTCCCGTCCGCCTTCGCGCCTTCAAGAGTTACGAATGTCAAAAGGCGGCCGAGACCCCCGCCCCCCAAGACTTGTAAAAAAACCGGCGCGCAAAAAAACCGCGGGGCGCCGACTACCGACACCCCGCGATTGAACTCTTCGTAAATCGACCAAGTGCGTTAGACGACTTGCGTCACGCCCGGCGTGGCGACGACCGGCGTCGGCGGTGTGGCCGTGAAGGCGTATTCCTTCGGCGCCAGGTTAATGTCCGATCCCAAGGCCTGCTCCCAGGTGATCATCTTGCCCGAGTACGTGGCCATGCGTCCGAGGATTGACGTCAGGCTCGAAAACGCGCCGTTCTCAGCCTCGTTCAACGGCGAGCCTGCGCGGATGCTGGCGAACAGATCGTCGTGCTCGACCTGGTACGGGTTCTTCTTCTCGCCACGAAAGCGCCAGTCATCCCACCCCTTGATGCGGATACGGCCAGCACTGATGTCCGCGTTGCCGTGCGTGCCAATTGCGTGCTCGGTGACGCTATCCCAACAGTTGGGGATGTGGCGGCAATAGCTGAACATACGCGAACCGTCGGCGTACTCGAATTCGACGGCGTGATGATCGAAGATCTCGCCGTAATCCTTGCCGGTGCGGACCTGGCGTCCTCCCATCCCTTCGGCCCGGACGGGATAGCCGCGCTTCAGCCAGTTGATGACGTCCAGATTATGGATGTGCTGCTCGACGATATGATCGCCGCACAGCCAGTTGAAGTAGTACCAGTTGCGCATCTGGTATTCCATTTCGGACTGGCCTTCGGTCTTCGGATGGACCCACACGCCGGCGCCGTTCCAGTAAACGCGCGTGGCCAGGATGTCGCCGATCGCGCCGTCTTGCAGGCGCTTGATGGTTTCGATGTACGAGGCCTCGTGATGTCGCTGTAGGCCGACGCCGACGGCCAGGTTCTTCTGGCGAGCGGTTTGCGCGGCAGTCAGCACGGCCCGTACGCCCGGCGCATCAACCGCGACCGGCTTTTCCATGAACACGTGCTTGCCGGCGTCGACCGCGGCCTGAAAATGGACGGGCCGAAATCCTGGCGGCGTGGCCAGGATCACCAGGTCCACGCCCGCGTCGATGACGTTCTTATACGCGTCGAAGCCGACGAAGCGTCGCTCTTCCGGCACGTCGATGCGGGTCGAGATCTCGCCCTCTTTCATCAAGCTCTGATGGCTACCATCGAGCCGGTCCTTGAAAGCGTCCCCCATCGCGACAAGTTTCACGTTCCCCTTGGTACGCAAAGCCTGGCTTGCCGCGCCTGTGCCGCGACCACCGCAGCCGACCAGGCCGATCTTGATCGTGTCATCACCGGCCGCGTGCGCACTGCGCGCGGGGCCGAGCGTGGCCGCCAGGCTGCCCCCCACGACGGCCACGGTCGAACTTTTCAAAAACGAACGGCGCGAGGCGCTCTGAGGATCGGCGTCGGGGGCGTGCTCTGACATTTCCGGTTCTCCTAGGGGGCTGGGCTAAGCGGGGCTTTCGTGGGCACCGTTGTGTTGTGGAAATCTCGACGAAAAACTTGGGCGACTCATCACTGCTGCGAAGCGTCCGCGGAATACTTCACCTTCTCCTCGGCCGTAGGCTCGACTAAGGGACGAACCACTCGAAAACCTAGGAATAAGGCGTCCGTATAGTACCAGATGCTTTGCGGGATCTGCGGGTCTTGCTGCTTCCATTCCTTGGTCGAGCCGCGACGGGCGGCGCTGCGCAGGGCGGCCGGATCGTCGTCCCACGAACCACCACGCACGCTGCGTGGCTCGACCTTCGTGGCAACAACCAATGGGTTAGACGCTAATCCGCCAGCCGATTTTGCATAGACGTCCGGCGTGTATTGGTCGACACACCATTCGGCCACGTTGCCATGCATGTCGTGCAGGCCCCAAGCGTTTGTCTTCTTCTTGCCAACCGGATGATACGCTTCGTTACTGTTGTCGTAGTACCAGGCGAAGTCATCGAGTGCGTCCGGGCTATCGCCGAACGAGTAGGCGGTCTTCGATCCGGCGCGGCAGGCGTACTCCCACTCGGCCTCGGTCGGCAGCCGATAGTAATGCCCGGTCTTGGCCGACAGCCAGTCGCAATATTTCTTGGCGGACAGTTGCGTCATGCAAATAACGGGATAACCCTCTTTCCCCATCCCGAACGTCATGTCGGTGTAGGGCTTCGTGGGGCGCGTCACGGCGTCGGCCAGCTTGTCGAACGCGTTGGGCTCGCGGTTCTCGACCTTGCGCCTCTGGATATCGAGGCTGAACATGAACAGCTCGTACTCGTTCCAGGTCACTTCGCATTTGCCCATCCAGAAAGGGGCGATCTCGACCTCGTGCTCGGGCCCTTCATCTTCTTTCCGACCCGGCTCGCCCGCGGGACTTCCCATGGCGAACTTTCCGCCGGGGATCGGCACCAGGTCGAAATGGACCGGCGTACCCGCGATTTGCTCGGTGTACGGCTTCATCTCGGCGGCGGTCTTCGCTTCGGCGGCAGGATTGGGCGCCACGGCCGCGGCTGGTTCTTCGGCCGCGCACAAACGCACAACAGGTACAGACACGGCAATCAACGCGACGGCCATCAAAGTGCCGCACGCCGCAACGAACAGTCGGTGTAGCTTCATCGTCGAGAGTATAATCTGCGAAGGTTAAAGGGGGGACTCGTACGGGCAACCGGCAAGCGCTTGATCGCGGCTACCTTCTTCGGTCTGGAAACGCGTTAGGAACTATTCGAGCAAGCGGAGCCGTGGATCACATGCAGGTGCGATCGACCATCCCACGCGCTGCTTGCCGGCTGCTGGCCGTTTTCGCCGCGGCTGCGCTGACGCCCGCGTTCGCTCCGCTGCGGGCCGCCGAACCATCTCAACTCGTGCGGTACGGGTTCGCCCAGGTCGAGATGGGGATGCAATTCAAGTTGCTATTGTATTCAGACGGTGAGGAGGCCGCAAATCGGGCCGCCGCAGCGGCTTTCGACCGAATTCACCAGCTCAACGGCATCATGTCCGACTATGATCCCGCCAGCGAATTATCGCGATTGAGCGACACGGCGGGGCAGGGGAGGGTGACCGTGGTAAGCCAGGATCTGTGGAACGTCCTGGTCGCCGCGCAGCAGCTCGCCGAGCGTTCGAATGGCGCTTTCGACATTACGGTCGGCCCCTACGTGAAGCTGTGGCGCCGCGCCCGCCGGGAAAAAGAAATGCCGCCGGCGGATCGCATGGCTACGGCCCGAGAAGCGGTCGGATCTCGATTCTTGAAGCTCGATGCCGCTGCGCGTTCGGTCGAATTGCTGCGCCCTGGCATGCGGTTGGACCTGGGGGGCATCGCCGTCGGCTATGCGATCGACGAAGCCATGTCGGTCCTGCGCGGTCATGGTATCACTCGCGCCCTGGTCGACGGCAGCGGCGACATCGTCGTCAGCGATCCGCCGCCAGGCGAGCGCGGCTGGCGGATCGGCGTGGCACCGCTCGAGGCGAAAAACGGTCCACCCAGCCGTTACCTAACGCTAGCCCGTTGCGCAGTCACCACTTCAGGCGATGCCTGGCAATACGTCGAACTCGACGGCAAACGCTACTCGCACATTCTGGATCCAAAGACCGGTCTCGGGCTGACCGATCGGAGCCTGGTGATCGTCGTTGCCCGCGACGGAATGACGGCTGACAGCCTGACAAAGGCCGTTGCCGTGCTCGGTCCTAATCGCGGCTTGACGCTGGTTTCCGAGTACCCCAAGGCCGCGGCCCTGGTGCTGCGTCCGCAGAATGGCAAAATCGAATTCGAAGAGTCGAGTAATTTTAAAGAGTTCGAATAGGACTCTCGGGCAGAATTCATAACAAGTGAGGAATTCATGAAGGCGACAATCGTTGCGCGCTCTTGCGCATTGTGTATGGTCTTGTTGTTCAATGGCCTGATCTCCACTCACGCCGCAGAGCCGAGCCTGGTTGCTCCGGGCGGTGAGGTAAAAAAACTCGCTGGTGGTTTCGCCTTCACCGAGGGGCCCGCCGCCGACCGTGACGGCAACATCTATTTCTCGGATATCCCGAACAATCGCATTCTGCGCTGGAGCGTCGACGGGCAGCTATCGACGTTTCGCGAGAACTCAGGGGGCGCCAACGGACTTTGCTTCGACAAGCAGGGCAACCTGTTGGCCTACGAAGGGGGCGCGCGTCGTCTAACATCGATTTCGCCGGCGGGCGAAGTCACGGTTTTGTCCGACAACTATGAGGGGAAGAAGCTCAATAGCCCCAACGACCTGTGGATCGATCCCCAGGGGGGCGTTTATTTCAGCGACCCTCGGTACGGCAATATGGAAGGGCTCGAGCTGCCCGGCTTTTACGTGTTCTACCTTTCGCCGGACCGCAAGAAGCTCACCCGCGTCATTGATGACACGGTTAAGCCGAACGGTGTGCTCGGATCGGCCGATGGCAAGCTACTATTCGTGGCGGACGCGGGCGGAAGCAAGACGTACGTCTACACGATCAAAGCTGACGGAACGCTGGCTGATAAAAAGCTATTCGCGGAGCAGGGTTCCGACGGCCTGGCGCGCGACGAGCAGGGAAATATCTATCTCACGGGGGGCGGGGTCACGGCGTATAGCCCCGAGGGAAAAAAGCTCGAAACTATCGCCGTGCCCGAGGGCCCCGCGAACTTGAAATTCGGCGGCAGTGACAAGAAGACACTCTTCATCACTGCCCGGACGTCGTTTTACTCGGTGCCTATGAGCGTGCGCGGTCAGTGACCGCGGCGATGGCGGCGCCATTGCGCTACGGCCAGCCCGATACCGCCCGTGATTAGCAGCATCCACGTAGAAGGCTCTGGCACGGCATTGCCAATCGGATACATGACGATGATCGTCTGCAAGCTGGCGTTGCCGTAACCGTCATTCAGCGTCAGCCCGGCGGCGGTGGGCTGGACGTACGAAAACTTCACGGCCGACGATCCATTGGTCGTTAGCAACCCGTCCAGCGGATCACCGTTCGGGTTCGAGCTGGTCTGCGCCCAGTCGGACTGCAATTTCAGCCACGGGACGCCGTTGGTATACCCGGCGGCGATGATATCGATGGCGTGCCCACCCCCTTTGGTGTAGTAGTAGCCTCCCATGACCGTGTCGCCATCGGCCAGCGCGTTGATGATCGTGGTCATCGTCGGCACGCTGTTGTTATAGGCAACGGCGACGCCGGCGGTCGCGGCTGCCGGATGGGCGAACAAGTAAGTGCCTTGCGTGTAGATCCCGAGCTTGTTCGTATCTCCGACGTTGGCGATGTATTGCGCGGCGCCTTGCACGATGAAGGACGGCACCACACCGGCATTCGCATCGGCATATTTGGTTGTCACGCCGTTGTAGACCCAAACCGGTGCCCGGGCCGAGTCGAGCCGGCCCATGGTCTGGTCCAGATTGGCAACCAACGGCGTGGGAGCCACCGCGGCGTTCTCTTGAGGCGCTTTCGGATTATTCAACGGCCCGCCGACGATGCTTGTATTGTTGGCGTTGCCATTGGGAACCAGAGTGTTCGATACGCCGGAGTTGTAGCTGGTCTGCCCGTAGCGTCCCGTCACGTTGGGATTCGGAATCGTGACCCCTTTACTGGCGCCGTATTGCGTGGCCAGCCAGTTTAAATCGTTGGCAATGGCGGCCGGCGCACACTGATTGTCGGCGGACTGTACGTTGGGAACTCCGGCCTGTGATGCGCTATAGGTCACGCCTGAGAGGCTGAACGACAACGTCGGACCAGAGATCGCGCCGGCGACACCCCCATCGAATCCGCCGTTGTTCGCGGTTTGCGGTGTGATCGAAAACGACAGCGTTGGTCCCGTGTTGGGGGGCGTGAAAAGTGGGGCCGGCGTGAAGCTCACCTTCAGCCCGTCCAATGTGTCGGTCTGGCCATCGGGGGTTTCGAGATTGATCGAACTGGCGTCGAATCCGTCGGTCGAACTGACCGGTAGGTTCTCGGTGACCCAATTGCCACTGCTATCTACGAGGTTCAAGTAGCCGCTTGGAACTCCGAAGGTGCTGGTCAAAGTAGCGGCGTCGACCTGCACCGTGCCGTAGGACGTGACGTCGACGGTGTCATCATCGAGGTCAAGATTGCCCTGAGTGATCGTGATGCCATCGAATTGCGCCGTTACCGGGCGGGCATCAAGCAGGCCGCAGAAGGCGGCAAGAGCAAGAAGAGCCAGTGGTCGAAGATGCGCGAAATACTGGTTCGAACGATAGCCCCTAGTCGCGTGGATGTTGCTCTCCATTAGCGTAACTCCGTGTCGTTTGCTCAAGTACACGCTCGGACGCTGCCCGCCGGTGACCCCGCATCACCACGTCGCGAGTGAAGGATGGCAAAACGCTGCCATAGTCCCGCGCAAACAAGGTAAGTCAAGGAAATAATCCACTACTTTTGCGTGCCTCCTATCCCCCGAAGCAACTGGTTTCAAGCTGGGTGATTTTGGGCCGCAATGTTTCACAGCGCGCAGGGCCGTGTTACAGGTTGCGTGGCGTAGATGTTACACAGCGCGGTGAAGCGCACCACGACAGGCAGCTTCTCCTACCGAGCCACAACAGAAACGATCGCCATCGCACAGTGTTACAACCGCACGATGCTCGTCGGAGAGTGGGCTACGGTTATGACCGCGCCCCAGCGGCTTCGCCGCCAAAACGTTCGAGGGCCAGATCCTTCAACCCACGCAGATCGAGCTTGCCGGTTCCCAGCACAGGAATCGCCTCGACTTTGCAGAAGCTGTCTGGCGAAGGGATCCAGATATTCGGTAACCCCTGTCCGGCTAGTTCGCGACAGATTTCATCTGGCGCGCGTGGTAGATCGGTGTACAGCACGACCAATCGCTCGCCCCGTGTCGGATCGGGGACGCCGGTCACGGCGAAGGTCAACTCGTCTGGGTCAGCGGCAGTGACCGTTTGCAACGTCTCTTCGATTTTGATGTGCGGCACCATTTCGCCGCCGATTTTCGAGAAGCGGCTTTGCCGGCCAGTGATTTTGATACACCCGTCCGAGGTCACCAGCCCGACATCACCGGAGTTATACCAGCCATTCTTGATCACCTTGGCCGTGAGGTCAGGCCGATTCAGATACCCCTTCATCACGTTGGGCCCTTTGAACCACAGCACGCCTTCCTCATTGGGCCCTAGATCTTCGCCCGTGTCGGGATTCACGGCCTTTACTTGCACATCGGGAATCGGGTGACCAACGGTCCCTTCCTTGCAGGTTAGTTGGCTGGGCTTCGTCACGCGTGTCTTGGGAACGTGAAACGCCACGATCGGCGACAGCTCGGTTGTGCCGTATCCCTCACCCGGCCGCACGCCGAATTTCTGCTCAAAGGCCTCGGACAATTCGATCGGCAGCTTCTCAGCACCGGTCAATACCATCTCGACGCCGGCAAAATCTTCGGCCGGACAGCGGCGCAAATAGTTCCGCAAAAACGTCGGCGCCGAAACGAGAATTGTCACGTTTTCTTTTCGGCACATTTCGCCCACCTGCCGCGCTTCGAGCGGGCTGGTGTGATAGGCACCTTTCGGATCGAGCGACAGCGCCGTCCACAACGTTGTCGTGAAACCGGTGGAATGGAAGAACGGCAAGATGCCGGCTACGCAGTCCCCGGAGTGCAGTTGCAGCAAATAATCGACGCACTCGACGTTCGACGCGACGTTGCGCTGCGTGAGCATCACTCCCTTAGGCTCGCCAGTCGAGCCCGAGGTGAAAATCACCGTCAGCAGATCGTCGTCCTTGATTTTATCGACGCCCAATTGACGTTCGAGGATCGATAGCGGGCATGCATACGTCTGGAAGGCCGCGACGAGCTTGTCCATCGTCGTGACCTTGTTGCGAAAATCTTCGAGGAACACGAGCTCGGCATCGATGTCGAGTTTGAAACGCTCGAGCACCTTACGGCTGGTCAGCACGTGCTTGATATTCGCCTGCCGAATGCAGGAATTCATCACGTCCGACGAAACCGTGTAGTTCAGGTTCACCGGCACGCGGCCGCACAACGGCACGGCGATGTTCGCCAACACCGCGCCGGCCGAGGGAGGAACCAGCAGCCCCACGAACTTTTCATCCGGTCCCAAAATCTCGCGCAACAACAACCGGCGGAAGATCAGCGTCCGCATCAACAGGCTGGCGCCGGTCATCGAGACCCCGGTCGTGTCGGCGATCTTTACCGCACGCATGCGGCGCCGGCACATGTGCAGGAACTCGCGCGGCATGATCATCGGTTTGGGCATCGGCTTTGGCGGTCGTTTGGCCACGGTCGGAAAGCCCTCGTCTATTAGGCGGCGCGCTCTCGTGCAATCGCGCTTCGCTGGTGATGCAAAATGGAAATCGGCGGCGGGAGTCGTCGGACGGGCAAACGGGCGAGCCGCCTGCCGCCGGCACTCTTATCTTTGACGCGCCGCGGCCCGTCGAAGTCACAACTATCTGGGGTTGCCGCGTTGCATGCTCACCCTGCGGCCGCCCCTGCCAAAAAGATACCTGTTCGCCCCTCCGGCAGATAGTCGGCCCGCCAGTCTGGGGCACTTGAACGTGTCGCACCGCGGGCGAATACAGCGCGCCAGGCGTATCCGACCCCCCTCAAAAATACCCCAACCAGACCAATCCCCAGGTCAACAAGCCCGCGTCCGTCAGAGCGTGTGACAACCAGGCAGCATGAATGCCGCCGGGGCGACGCGCCACGAGGCTCCAGGCGACCGCGACAACGAATAGGCCCGCGAAAACAAGGGCGAAGGCTAGCGGCGTGACGCCTCGCATATTGGCAAAGATGAACAGGTGCATGCCGGCAAAAGCCGCGGCGCTGGCCACGATACCCACGGTATTACCGAAGCGCCGCGAAAGCTCAGGATCGAGCCAGGCCCGAAAGTGCAACTCCTCGAGTGCTGAATTCAGGCTGGTCAGGAAGATCACGACCGCCACAGCGCGGAGCGGCGTGATGCTGAAACGCGCATCGAAATCCTCGCGCAGCCGCGCCGCATTAATGCCGAGATATTCGGCCAAGGTCGGCAGGGTGAGCGTGGCGATCGTGATTGCCGCGACCGCCACGCCTACGGCCATGGCCCAGGTGCTCGGGCTCGGCCACGGTTTATCAATGGGCCACAGGCAACTCCAGCCACGTTTGCGGTCGATAACGCGCCGCCAACCGACCGGCGCAGCAAGTTGGAATACCTTGTAGGACGATTGCGCGAGGTAATTCTGGCCGAGCCATACCAGCGAAACGGTTTTCGCGACAAATGGCGCAACCGCCAGCAAAATCAGCAGCGACGTCATGGCTGGCATACCCCTCTCAATTCGTATTTCGCGTATCCAGCGGAAATCTTGCGGCGAACTTCCGTGGTTTGGACGCGGGCACGCTATCACTGCCGCGCCGGGCAGTCAAATTGACCTAAGCTGGATTAAATCTGATGGGTCGACGGCCCCTACGCCGTCACTCGTCTTGCCGGCGGCCAAGGCTTGCCGGTAAAGTTCGCCGTCACGTGGGAGGCGTTTCGTAGGCCTGGAGTTTTGTGTTATGCGGACGTTGAGCACCTTTGTTTTCGGCATCATCGTCGGCGGGGCGCTGGTCTTCTTTGGCCAGCGATACCACCTGCTGCGCACCGACCGTGGCTTCGAAACCGTGCCCAAGCTTTCCTCCGGCTTTAACGACACCTACGTGGACGTACGGATGTTTCAATCAGCCGATTGGGAGCGTCATAAGGAATTGGCCGCCGCGATCGTGCATGCCAAGCGAGAAGACTTGCTCGGCACCACACCCAGCGATCAAACGCGGCAGGGGGTCGGTCGCTTCGTCGATCAGTTAAAGAGCATCCGCGGCACCTAACGGGCGACGTGGGGACTCGCGTCCGTTCCGCGCGCGCCGTCCGCTCGGTCTATGACGGACCTGCCAGGGAGTCCTGCCGCAACGATGGTTGCGCCCCGCTGCGCGGTACGAACCGCCGCAATTCGCGCGCGACACACCGGATACGCCGCCGCCGCAATCTACTACCCTTGCGATCCGCAGTGCCGTCGCGCGCGGCGCGCCCGGCAGGAGCCTTACAAGTCCGATGTGTGAGGCGGTCTTTGAGTTCCGCCGACAAGCCGTTCGATAAATGGCTGGGACGCGCTTTCATGGCGCCCCCTGTTGCACCAAGACGGCGATCGCCAGGGAGAGGATGCAGGCCGTGGAATTCAACCGCAACCATTATTTCCTGGCCGGGCTGGTCGTGCTGATGCTCGGCGTCCAGATGCGGATGGTCGATTCTTTCATTCTCTCCAGCGAGAGCACCCGCTTCCTGGCGGCGCGTTTTCCGAACGCTAAAGGAGCCACATTGGCGTCGATGGCGCCGGGCAGCGGTTCTTCAGGCCCTCGCAAGACGCTTCATCCGCCCGATTGGATCGGCTGGGCGTTGATCTCCATCGGATCGGTGCTGGTACTGCACAGCTTGGCGATGCCGAAGCCTGGATGATGGCCCGACCCGGCGGCACAGCGTCGTCGACAGGTTTCCGTTTTTGGCCGAAGCTTCCCCGCAATACAATCCGCTTGACACCCCCCGGCTGCGGCATACCATTGCTATTGGAAATCAGTCCCTTCAACAGCTGAGCTTTTCGCCGCGACGTCGCGGTGTTCTAATGGCCGTCGTAAGAGGCTGTCGTTAGATAAGCCAACGCATCCGCCCCGTCAGGCGAATTGCTCGCGAAAGTTCTAATATCAATCCGGGTCGGCCGCGCAACGGCGTTGACGCCCCGCATACTAGCTTGCAGGAGAAGAGGTCGATGGCTGCTCATCGCCATTTGGAAGTCACGGACGCCGGCGATGTGACCGTCGTGCGGCTCACAGACCGCAAGGTCGTGGACGAGACGAACATTCAAGAGCTGGGGCGCGAATTGTTCGCGCTTGTCGAAGAGGAGCATCGCAAGAACTTGGTGCTGAACTTCGCCGCCGTCGGATTTTTATCCAGCTCGGCGCTTGGCAAGCTCATCACATTGGAAAAGAAAGTGAAGGCCGCCGGCGGCAAGCTGCGGCTCAGCAACATTCGTCCTGAGATTTACGAAGTGTTCGCGATCACGAAGTTGAATAAGCTCTTCGAGATCAAGGACGACGAGGCCGAGGCACTCGCTGCGTTCGGGTAATGGCCTTTTGTCACATGGACGTAATAGTCGATTTCGCCCCACGGCTCACGCCGCCACGATTGGCACGCGTCGCAAACGTCACGCATTCCGGGCTACCCAAGATATGACGGTAAACGGCATGCCTTGGAGGACCGAGCAGGTCATTCCAAGCGAAAACGGAGCCGGCAAGAAGGTTCTCGACGAGATCCTCGGGCAGCTTGCCACCCACGATTGGGGACAGCGCGATATCTTCAGCGTGCATTTGGCGCTGGAAGAGGCGTTGGTCAATGCCATCAAGCATGGCAATGGTTGCGACGTCTCGAAGAGTGTGCATGTGATTTGCGAGTTAACCAACGAGCGCCTCTTCGTGCAGATCGAGGACGAGGGCCCTGGCTTCAATCCCGATCATGTGCCTGACTGCACGGATGCCGACCGACTCGAGATGCCATGCGGTCGCGGCGTACTGCTGATGCGCAGTTTCATGAACAGCGTCGAGTTCCGCGACAAGGGGAACTGCGTGGTCATGACCAAGTGCCGCCAGGAAGGCGAAGACGCCGCCTAGGCTTGTCTGCGACGTCTCTCTTTCTAACGACAGCAATTTAGCTGCTCGTTTTCATTGCAAATTTCACGGCTGGCTTGCGCGCGGCCAGCTCTACAAGCCTTGGTGACCGTTGCATTCGTTCTTGGGTTTGTTATCGTGGCGCGTTTGGTCGAGCCAGACGCGTTGTTAACGGTGCGACTTACGGCATTCCACGGAGATCAAGCCATGTCGATGTACGTCGGAGAGGCCCTAGTGGGCGAAGGGAACGAAATCGCTCATATCGATCTATTGATCGGCAGCAAGGATGGGCCTGTCGGCACCGCATTTGCCAACGCCTTGGCCACGCAGAGCGAAGGCCATACGAACCTGCTGGCCGTGTTGACGCCGAATATCGCCGTCAAGCCAGCCACCGTGCTGATCACCAAGGTCACGATCAAGGGTATGAAGCAGGCCGTGCAGATGTTCGGACCCGCGCAGGCTGCCGTCGCCAAGGCCGTGGCTGACCAGGTCGCCGCGAACGTCATTCCCAAGAACCAGGCCGAGCAACTGGTGATCATCTGCGGTGTGTTCATTCACCCGCAAGCCGAAGACGACAAGAAGATTTACGAATTCAATTACGAAGCCACCAAGCTGGCCATCGCCAATGCCCTGGGCAACAAGCCCTCGGTCGACGAGGTCGTGGCGAACAAGGATTCGGCCAAGCACCCGTTCCGCGGCTTCTAAAGCGGTCGGCTTTGCAACCCGTCGGCGCTATTTAATTGCTCGCACCCAAGTATCCCTCTCCCCCGCGGGGGAGAGGGCAGGGTGAGGGGGCGACGCTGGTTAGCTGCGAGCCACTCGCATCGCACATGAGTGCGCCGAATGCGCGCGTTCGCTTCATTTGTCCGTTCGCCCAATTCGTAGCTGAGCAATTCTCTTACGCGGTCATCGTACCTCGGTGCGATTTTCGATGAGCAAACCGAAGATCCTCGTCCAGCTCGACACAGACGATCAACCGAGCGTCTTTGACGCGGTCGTGGCGATCGATGCCGGGGCGGATCACCTGCTGCGACACCAGGCGATAACTCCTGAGAACGTCCGCGACCGTGTGCATGGTGCGATCTTCACACGCGGGCCCGAGGATTTAAAGCACACGGCCTTGTTCGTCGGCGGCTCGGATGTCGCCCGGGGCGAGCAGGTACTGGCTGCGATCGTGGCTTCGTTTATTGGGCCGCTGCGCACGTCGGTGATGATGGACTCGGGCGGGGCCAATACGACGGCCGCGGCCGCGGTGTTGGCCGCGGCGAAGCATCTTGACCTGGCGTCGACCCAGGCACTCGTGTTGGCTGCCACGGGTCCGGTTGGGCAGCGTGTCGCCTGGCTGTTGGCCCAGGAAGGGGCGACTGTCCGCGTCGCGTCGCGTCGCCTCGATCGAGCCGAAGAGGTTGCAGCGCGCGTCCGAGAGAAAACCGGATCGCAAAAGATCTCGGCTGCGGGCGTTAGCGCGGCGGCGGATTTGCATACCGCGCTAGGCGGTGTGACGTTGGTCGTGGCGGCCGGCGCCGCTGGCATCGAACTATTGCCGCAGGCCGCGGTCGATCGCGCGGCAAACCTGAAAGTGGCCATTGACCTCAATGCCGTTCCGCCGCTGGGCATCTCGGGCGTCAAGGTCATGGACAAAGCGGTCGAGCGTGCTGGCGTTACCTACTACGGCGCCATCGGCGTCGGCGGCACGAAGATGAAGATTCACAAGGCGGCCGTCAAAGCGCTCTTCGCGTCGAACGATCGCGTACTCGACGCACCCGAGATATTTCAGATCGGCCGCGAGCTATAAGCTTGCCTTTCGTTGCGCTCCGGCAAGCAACTCGCTTATCGCCCTGACAGCCACATCAGGCCGGCCAGTGCTCCGATCAGGATCATGATCGAGCCGACGAGCATCACGGCGTTGGAAATCGCGCGGCGTTGCCGCCGTTGGCCGCGGACGATCCGATCGGCCCGCTCGCTGAAGCTGTCATCCGCTGCCGGCGCGTTACCTTCCAGCGACAAGTCGACGACGTCAATGTTACTGTGTCGGCGCGGCGCGGCCATCGGATCGGATTTAGGTTTGGGCGCGATCGGTTGTGGCAAGTCGGCTTCGACCGACGTCGATCCACCATCCGAGGAGCCCGTATTGGGGGCCTTCTGCCACAGTTTTGTTTTGGCGGCTTTCGGTTTGCTCGACGGGAGCGAGCGCTTCAACTCTTCGACCGATACAATTTCTACGCCCACAGCCGGCGCGTCTTCTGCCACGGGCACCAGCAACACGTTTTCGCAAGCCGGGCAGACCGTCTCTTGCCCCGCCTGGCTGGCGTCGACCTCGGAGACCGCCCCGCAAAAAGGGCAGCCGAATTGCAAACCGGGCACCACGAACCTCCGAAATGCGTCAATGCATCACGCACGAAATGTTTTGCGTCTCTTGATGAACATCATAAACAAAGGGATCGATTCGCTCTAATTGAAGTGCGAAATCCGATTTGGTAACCAACGTGCGGAGTATTCGATTCCAAGCGAGCGGAACGCATTCATTTCACCGGGACAGCGACTTTTAACGCGGCGGTGGCAAGCATCCCGAGATCGCTTGTGGGGTCGCGCCGTGCCAATTCCTCGAGCAAAGCCTGGGCATCGGCAGTACCAAGCCGCGATAGTATCGCAAGCGCCCGCCGCGCCGAAATACCGCGAATCGTGTCCGAATCGGGTTTCTCAACCAATATCTTCTTCAGGCGCCGAACCTGTGCTGCCTCGACTCCTGGCGCTGGCGCATCGCGCCGTTCGTCAATCAAAAACCTGACAGGGCGCAATTTCTCGCGTAACAATCTGACTGCGATCTCCGGATGACTGGACAAGTCGCAAGCGGCGTAAAACACGGATTGACTATCCTCGCTTAAAAAATCGCCCCAAAGAGATGTAAGGTCCTGCATGTCACGATTGCTAAAGCGACGCAAGTCCCAGACGTAACCCACGCCATCCGCGCCACCACTAACGATCGTGCGCGCGTCGTTACCAAAGGAGACGGTGTAGACGTAACTCTCATGTTGGCCTACTCCGCCTAGCACTCGTGCTTCCAGAACGTCCCACAGCGTGACCTTCCCACTCCTCCCGCCCGTTACCAACCACAGGCCATCCGGTGAAAAACTCATGGCGCCGAACGTAAAGCCATCACCAACGTTTAGCGTGCCGCGTAGCGATAGGTCTTTGACGCTCCACAATCGTACGCTGTGATCCATATGTGCCGTGGCCAAGACGTCCCCGGCTGGCGAATAGCAGACTGCGTACATGCGGACGTCGCGCTTTTGATTCCCGTCGCGGTCTTCGACTGCCAAACGACGTAACTCAACGCCCGTTTCCATCTCCCACAGTCGTACGATCCGATCCCAGCCGGCCGTGGCCAGTGTCTTTCCCTCCGAGCTGAACGACAGCCCGTACACGTCGTTGTGAGCTAGCTTTGCAAATTGCTCGCCGGTTTTCAGGTCCCACACATACGCGGCGCTCTGCCGAAAAACGGCGGCGGCCAATCGATCCCCGTTGGGTGTGAATTCCAGGGATTCGATTGTGGAGTGCGGGTCGCCCCCCTTCGGCCAGCTGAAGCGATGCTTAACTGCCCCCGTGGCAGCTTCGAAGATCACCACGCGCACGTCACCGCCGATCGAACCCCCGGCAGCCAGCAACCGGCTGTCGTGAGAGAATCGCAGCTGTGAGAAACGGCAGCCGTCGTCCGCGAGCGTTCGAAACTCGCTGCCGTCCTCGGCTCTGACCAGGTGAACGATCCCGCCGGTCTCTTCGTAGGCCAGCATCTTTCCATCCGGCGAAATGGTCACCACCTCAGTGCCGCGAACGCCCGTCGGCGGTGGCAGTTGCAGGCGAGCCGCAACGTCCCAGCGGCGAATCGCGGGATCCCAGCCCGACGAATACAACATTTTGCTGTCGGCCGTGAACGAAAGCGTCCAGGGATACCAGGCGTGCCCCTTCAAGACGCCTACTTCCTCGCCTGTTGACGCATCGAGCAGATGAATCAATTCGTCTGTGGCGCATACGGCAGCGATCTTGCCATCCGGACTGAAGGCCACGGCCGACGTGTAGTTTTCATTCGGATTGTCGAGCTTTACGATGTGAGACCAACTGCACCTGCCCGACTCGACATCGTAGAGCCGCGCAGAACTGTCCCGCTCGGTCGTGACGAGGTGCAGGCTATCGGGCGAGAAATCCAGGCGCACCATCCAGTGCTCGAACGGAATCCGGCGCAGTTCCTTTCCGGTCGGCGCCTCGAGCAGGCGCAACTCATCTGGTTTTTGGCTAAGCACGACAGCCAGTAACTTGCCGTCCGGTGAAAAGCGAACGAAGCTGAAATCTCCGCCGAATGCCATGCGGTCGGAATTGAGCTTTCCGGCATATCCTTTGACCTTGGCTTTGTCACGCAAGTTCCCCTGGGCCGCGTTGGCGATCTCAAAGAGCACGTTATGATCGCGCCCAAGGACCGTCACGCCACGACTCGTCCCTTGCGCGAGCAATTCGCCGTTGCCGACGACGTCGATCGCTCGGCATTGCCGAGCGATGATCCCCGGCTGTCCTCGTATTGGATCGTCTTTCGCCAGGGGAATCGGAATTTGCTGAGACCGACCATCGAGATCCCACAGCATCAGATCATCGAGAACTCCGGGCGTGTAGAAATGCTGCCCGTCAGCGGAGAAGCAGAGAGCACGGCATCCATACGAAGCGGCCTGAGATCGAATTGGTAACTCGTTACTGCGGAAGCGTTCCTTTCCAGTGGGAGCATCCCAAATAATGAGATGGTCGCCGAGCGTGACGACGGTTTTGCCATCGGGAGAGACAGCGATTTCCTGGACGCCCGACGGGGGCCGAAACCGCACCGTCCCCAATCGCATCCGGGCACCGGTGGGCAGCGGATCGCCCAGCGAGTCCGTCAGTCGCGGCGTCAAGGCACTGTTGCTTAGCGGAGGCACAGGCTTGAACGTAGTAGCGGCCGGCGGGAGAACCGCATCCTCGGCCCTTGCCGAGGTGAAAAAAAAGAGCCCGCCACACGCACCGATTGCCACGATGCGTCGCAGATTGTCGGTCGCCGACTTAGACATCAAGGCCCCCTCAACGTAATCTTCCGAGGAATGCTACTTCGTGTCATTCGCGTTGATGAACGCCGCCAGCTCGTCGATGTATTCCTGCGGGATGTAGCCTGCCATGATCGCGGTCAGATGCGATTTGCCGGGCAGCACGACCGACTTGAAGTTCTTTAGCTCGCGCTGCATGCGCGCGGTCTTGGCGTTCGGTCCGTCGAATTCGCCATTGATCGCCAGGACGGGTACCGTCACTTTGGTCAGATCGATCGTGCCGCGGTTTTCCGGTTTAAAGACGACCCTCGCTGCGACGAGCGCCTCTTCGTCGCGTTCGGGATGGTGCGACAGCTTTTCACGGGCTTCGGCCTCTTGCGGGTCGGGCCCAGGCTTATCGGCTGGCACCTTGGCCCTCCACTCGGGATCAACTTCGGGCACTCCCGACCCGCCGAATGATGCGGTAATGAACCGCTCGGGATGCGCAGCCAGTAGTTGTCCCGTGATCATACCTCCCATCGAATATCCGTGGATGTGCGCCTTCGAGATCTTCAAGTGCTCCATCAATTCAATCACGTCGCGCGGCATGGCGATGGCGTATTTCTCCGGATCGTGCGGCTTCTCGCTTTTGCCGTGGCCGCGGCAATCGATGGCGACCACCCAATGATTTTTCGCGAGCGCTTTGGCCACGCCATTGGTGAACCAGTTTCCTTCGGCATTGCCGGTGTAGCCATGAATCAATACCACGGGATTACCCGTCGCGGTGGCATGGCCGGCTTCTAAATAGTGGATCTTCAGCCCATCTGACGACGTGAAATACCCGTCGGTCCCTTCAAAGCCCAAAGCCGATTGCGCAAGCGCGAGCGTAACAATCATTCCCCAAGCGATGCGTGAGCGTTGCATAATCAAGAGCTCCTAATCAGGCGTTCCAATGCGGATCCGATGCGAAAAAATTCCCGTGCTATGCTGGCAACCGTGTATCCGAAAGGGCAGGGCAGGGGCGCCTACTCCTTGCGCTTGATGGCGCGAGACGCGAACTCACTGACGCTGGCCAGAACCTCGGGCGAGCACCAGCGTTCGATGATCGCGGCATCTTCGCTCGCGGCCAGCCGCTCGGCCATTTCGATCATCGGTCGGCGTACCGCCAACTTCGTCGCGGCATACGTGGCCGATGGAATCGCAGCCAGTTCCTCGCCAATCTCACAAGCGCGCGAGAGTAAATGCTCCGGCTCGACCAATTCGTCGACCATGCCGCGCGCTAGCGCCTGCTCCGGCGGCCAGGTGCGCCCGGTGAGGATCATCTCGGGAAAATGTTGCGGCGGCGTAGCGAATCGCGCAATCTCGAGCGCCCAGGCCGGGAACTGTACGCCGACCAACACCTCGGTCAGACCGATACGTGCCGTGCCGCGGGCCAACAAGCGAAAATCGCAAGCCAGCATCACGATCGCGCCGCCGGCAATCGCATGGCCGTTGGTCGCCGCGATCAGTGGTTTGGGGAACTTGACCAACCGCTCAAAGCCCTCGGTCAGCAGAGGAATGAATTCACGCACATAGTCGGGGCCGCCCGATACCAGGGCGGGCAGATCCACGCCGGCGCCGAAGACTCGCCCCTGGCCTGTGATCACCACGGCCCGATTGTCGCTGCGCTCAAGCAACGTTAATGCATCAATCAGGGCCGACAGGAAAGTAACGTCGAAGGCGTTTCCCCGCCCGCGCATCATGTGCAGCACGCTCACCGCACCACGATGTTCCAGTTCGATCATGGCGACGTCCCCCTTTTGCTTCGGCACAGTTGCACGACGCTGACAGCTAATGTAACGTCGCTCGGGGCGCTATGAAACAACCGCCGCTGCCTGTCTTGCCTGAAGTCGCAAATCGACCTGGACCGATTTTCCGTTCTGGTCTAAGGTTTGCATCCCCGCGAGCATTCCTCGGCTGCAAGGCTGGCGGACTTCGCCCGCTTCGCTGGCACGATACCCAACTCACCGCGACCCAAGGGAGGCAACCCGATGAAACGGCGACAACTCGCATTAGCCTGTGCTGCGACCGTTTGCGCATTCGTTCTGTCATCCTCGTCGGCGCGCGGCCAAGGGGTCGAAACGCAAACCGTGGCAGCGTCCATCGACGTGTTGCAAGGCTTCACGCAGTTCCGTGCTCAATCGATTCCGCAATCGATGCTGGCCGACGCCCAGGCGGTTGCCATCATCCCCAATGTCGTAAAGGGGGGATTCATCATCGCCGGTCGATTTGGCCGCGGCGTGTTGCTGGTGCGAGATCCCAATGGAGCCTGGCGCGCGCCGCTGTTCGTAACCTTTACCGGCGGTAGCGTCGGTTGGCAACTCGGGCTGCAGTCGACGGACGTGGTACTGGTATTCAAGAATCGAAAAGGCGTAGAAGCGATGCTCACCGGCAGCGAGTTCACGCTCGGAGCCGACGCGGCAGTCGCCGCCGGTCCAGTGGGGCGCCAGGCCACGGCCGGAACTGATATTAAACTCAATGCCGAAATCTATTCCTATTCGCGTAGCCGCGGGCTGTTCGCCGGTGTTGCCTTGGACGGCTCGGTGCTGAAGGTCGACAATCGCGCGGTGGCCGCCTATTACGCCAACGGCACGTTCGTTCCGCCCCAAGCGCAGCAATTGGTCGAAATGGTCACTCGCGACACGGCCGGTCCTCCCCCGGTCGCCGCCACGACAGTTCCGGCGGTCAATTTCGTGCCGACACCCGTGGCTGCAGCCCCGCCGGCTGAGCAATTGCGACAGGCCGTCGTCGAATCTTCGCGTCGGCTTGATCCTTTGGTCGATGACACTTGGAAAAGGTATCTGGCGCTACCGGTGCCGACCATGGCCAATCAGCCGGCCTCGGCCGCTGAGCTGGATGCGGCGCTGATTCGTTATGACCGCATCACCACCGATCCGCAGTATCGCGTCCTGGCCGACCGGCCTGAGTTTCACGAAACGCACGATCTATTGCGTCGCTACGTGGCCGCCGTGAATGCGGCTTCGGCGCCGCCTGCCGGCAGCGCGATGCCAGCGCTGAGCAATCTCCCTCCGCCGCCCCCGCACACCGCGCCCGCCTCGCCCTCTGGGGCACTGCCGTTCGGTGCCAGTCCGCCGCCGGCCTTGCCACCGGTTGCTCCGCCTACGGTTGTTCCTGGAGCCACTGCACCACCGGCCGCACCGCAGCAGAGCATATTGCCGCTGCGGTAGGCGCGTCGCACCGCTTGCGCTGCCTGGTACGTCGTCTGACTCATGCTGGCCGCATCGCTCGTGGCTATTGCGGCGTCGTCGCGACTGGTTCTCGACTTCAATTGCCTACCCAAAAAGCGCGCGCTGTTTGGCTCCGCGCGTGCTCCAAAATCCTCAAGGTCGCAGATGCATCGTGTTGACCTGGTAGGTCTTCTTTTCTTCTATTTCCCGCTGTCCTTCGGAAATTCACAGTTCGGCGATACCGACCAATCTGGGGCTCAGCCAGTTAGAATGCATCCATGGCCGCGAATCCGTCCAGCCGCCGCCGCTGGTTCCGCGTCTCGATGCGGACGATGTTCGTGGCGGTGACACTGATCGCTTTATGGCTTGGTTGGGAGCTGAAGTACATCCACGAGCGGAGGGCGATGCTCAGCGCCGTGTGCGAGGACGGCGGGACCGTCATACCTTCAGAATTGTGGCGGGGGCTACATAGTATCACGACGGGGCCACTTACTCTCAACCGGAGGCGTCCCGACCTTGCTCAAATATCGATGGTCCGCCGCTGGCTTGGAGATGAAGCAGTTGGAGCGATCGAGCTGCCGTATTACTACGATTTACTACGATGATCATGATTTAATGCGGTTTGAGCGTTCCTTTCCCGAAGCCACAATTCGGCATTTCCAGGCTTCGGCGCATTAGCCCACCCACATTCGGCGATGCACCAGCCGCCCGCACATACTGATCACCCACCACCGGACTTTTCCCTGCCTTGACGAGCGTTATCCGCGCAACCTACGATTGTGGATTCCCCTGACCGTTCCGGGGGTGTCCTTCGGGGGCAGCCAGGGAATGTCAGGGCCGGATTTTGCCCTCGCGATTCGTCCACGTTTTGACTCCTCGGCCGACGATTTTCCGTCAGGCCGGGGTTTACCACGCAGCGCCACCCCCCTTGGTTTTGTGCCTCGCCGATGGAGAAAACTAAAGTTGCCATTGTCGGTTTGGGGACCGTCGGGTCGGGCGTGGCGAAGCTGCTGCTCGATTACGGCGACCGCACGGCCCGACATGCCGGACGTGCGCTGTGGCTGGAGCAGGTCGTGGTGCGCGACGTCACTAAGCCGCGCGATTGCGAACTGCCCACCGGCCTTCTGTCGGCCGACCTGAAACGGATCACCGACGATCCCGAGATCGTGGCCGTGGCGCATCTGCTGGGAGGGCTCGAGCCGGCACGAACGATCATGCTCGCGCTCTTGGAGAGCGGCAAAGACGTCGTCACGGCCAACAAGGCTCTATTGGCGGAGCATGGGCCGGAACTCTTCGACCGGGCGCGCGAACTGGGACGCTCGATCGCCTTCGAGGCTTCGGTAGCCGGTGGTATTCCGATCATCGCCGCCATCAGCCAGTGCCTGTCCGCGAATCAGATCTTGTCGCTCAACGCTATTCTGAACGGCACCAGCAATTTCGTGCTGACGCAAATGGAAGAGCAGGGGATCTCGTACGGCGAAGCGCTCGAAGCGGCCCAGCGGCGCGGCTATGCCGAGGCCGACCCGACGATGGACGTCGACGGTACGGATACGGCCCAGAAGCTCGCGATCCTGGCTCATCTGGCTTTCGGCGCTCGTGTCCATTGGCGCGACATTCCCCGGCAAGGGATCGACACGCTCGACTTCGCCGACATGATGTACGCCAAGGAATTGGGCTACCGCATCAAGCTGCTGGCCGTGGCCGAACTGATTAATGGCGATCTGGAACTGCACGTTTCGCCGACGCTGGTGCGCGGCGGCACTCCGCTGGCCGAAGTCCGCAGCGCTTATAACGCAATTTCGGTCGTCGGGGACGCGGTCGGTCGGGTTTTCTTTCATGGTCTGGGGGCCGGGCAAATGCCGACCGCCTCGGCCGTGGTCGCCGATCTAATCGATACCGTGGTCGGCCGCACCGCGATTACGTTCCGTACACTCGAACTTTGGTCGCAACGGGAAGCGCTGGTCGCTCCGCGCGAGCACGATCGTACGAGCGGACGATTCTACATGCGCTTTCAGGTCGCCGATCGGCCTGGCGTCATGTCCGAGATTACCGGCGTGCTGGGCCGACAGGGCATTTCCATCGCGTCGGTGATTCAACACGAAGCGACCGAGTCCGAACGCGACGTGGTGCCGCTAGTGATCATGACCCACCACGCCAGCGAAGGGGCCACGCGGATTGCTAAGGAAGAAATCGACCGCCTGCCCGCCGTCAGGCCGGGAAGTGTGCGGATGCGAGTCAGGGATTAGACAATGAAATATGCGATCGTGATACCGGATGGTTGTGCGGACGAACCTCAGGAATCGTTGGGCGGGCGCACGCCGCTCGAGGCGGCGCAGGTGCCGCACATGGACGCGATTGCCAAGGCTGGCGTCGTCGGCCGGGCCAGCCATGTGCCGGCGTCGCTGCCCCCCGGCTCGGACGTGGCGAACCTCAGCCTGTTTGGCTACGACCCGCTCGAATACTTCACCGGTCGAGCGCCGCTTGAAGCTGCGGCACAAGACATTCCGCTGGGGAGCGAGGATTGGGCGATCCGCTGCAATCTGGTGACGGTCGAAAACCAGTCGATGCGCGATTTCACGGCCGGCCATATTTCCACCGAAGAAGCGACGGCCCTGCTAACGACCGCGCAGGAGAAGCTCGGCAACGATCGGCTGACGTTTTTTCCGGGTGTCAGTTATCGCAACTTGCTCGTCTATCGCGGTGCGGGCCGGCCGGCGCCGTTTGGCAATGACACCCGGGCCACGCCGCCGCACGACCTGACCGACAAAAGCGTGCTGGATGATTATCCGCGCGGGCCAGGGAGCGACGTGCTGAATCAATTAATGCACGACAGCGTGGCGCTGTTCGCCGAGCATCCGGTGAATGTCGCCCGGCGGAAGGCAGGCAAGCTGCCGGCCACGAATATTTGGCTGTGGGGCCAAGGCCGTATGCCGGCCCTGCGGCCGTTTGCCGAGGTGTACGGTCATAGTGGCACGATGATCACGGCCGTTGATCTATTGCGGGGCCTGGCGGCACTGGTGGGCTGGAAAAGAATCGAAGTGCCGGGCGCTACCGGGTATCTCGACACCGATTACGCCGCCAAGGGGCGGTACGCGATCGAGGCGATTCCGGCGACCGATATCATTTGCGTCCACGTCGAAGCCACGGACGAAGCCTCGCACGAAGGTCGGGCCGAAGAAAAGATCAAAGCCCTGGAAGAAATCGATCAGCACATCGTTGGCCCGCTGCACGCGGCGCTTAAGGCTCAGGGCGATTATCGCATCCTGGTTACGCCCGATCATCCCACGCCGGTCCGCACCAAGACGCACAGCCACGGCGCCGTGCCTTGGACGATCGCCGGTAGCGGCGTGTCCGCCGACGGCTTGAATACTTACGGCGAAACATCGGCCGCGAACTCAGCTCTCTCGTTCGATCCCGGCTGGAAGCTGATGCGATATTTCTTAGAAGGCAAATAGGCATTAGTTGGACAGTGACAGCCATTGATTAAGACGGTGCTCAGAGAGCACCCTATAAAGTCCGCCCCCAACGAAAACATTAATCAACAAAATCTTTCGCTGCTCCACTAGCGGAGCGATTGAATAAGCGAACATCGTTCGTCAACGCATCGAGGCATCATGCCACTTATCGTTCAGAAATTCGGCGGCACCAGCGTCGCTGACAGTCAGAAGATCTTGGCCGCGGCCCGCAAGGCGGTTCGCGCGCAGGCCGACGGTAATCAAGTCGTGATGGTCGTTAGCGCCATGGGGCACAATACGGACATCTTGGTCGATCTGGCCCACGAGATCACAGACCATCCTCCGGCGCGCGAAATGGACATGCTGCTGTCGACGGGCGAGCAGGTGAGCGTGGCGCTGATGGCGATGGCTATCGAATCACTCGGCTGCCAGGCGATCAGCTTCACCGGCGCGCAGATCGGCATTCGCACCGACAACACGCACACCAAGGCGCGCATTCATTCGATTTCGACCGATCGCATGCGCGAGGCGCTCGATGCCGGCAAGATCGTGATCGCCGCCGGCTTTCAGGGAATCGATGAGCACGGCAATATCACGACCCTGGGGCGTGGCGGCAGTGATACAACGGCCGTGGCCCTGGCGGCGGTTCTGGCCGCCGACTCGTGCGAGATTTATACCGACGTCGACGGTGTTTACACGACCGATCCGCGGCTCTTGCCCGAGGCGCGCCGCATGCGGCAAGTCAGCTACGACGAGATGCTCGAATTGGCCAGCCTGGGGGCCGGCGTCATGCACAGCCGTTCGATCGAGTTCGCCAAGAAGTTTTCGGTGCCGATTCACGTCCGCAGCAGCTTCAGCGATCAGCCCGGCTCGATGATCACCGAGCGTCCCGAGGCCGAAGGTCAAGCTGTCAGCGGTGCCACACTCGTAAAGAACGAAGCCCGAGTTACGTTGTTGGGCGTTCCCGATAAGCCGGGCACCAGCCTGTCGCTGTTCTCGAAGATCGCGGCGAAGAATATCTCGGTCGATATGATCGTGCAGAACGTCGGAGCCGGAGCCAAGGCCGATATTTCGTTCACGGTGCCGAAGGACGAATTGCCGACGACGCTGAAGGCAGTCGAACAGGTGGCCGCGGAACTAGGGGCCGAAGGCTTCAGCCAGGACGACAGCGTGTCGAAGATTTCGGTCGTCGGCGTCGGCATGGCCACGCAGACCGGCGTCGCACAACAAATGTTCCGCGCCCTGGCCGATGCGAAGGTCAACATGCTGATGATCACGACCAGCGAAATCAAGATCTCGGCCCTGGTCAGCCGCGATCAGGCGGCCACGGCCTTGCGCGCCGTGCATCGCGTGTTCGAGCTGGACAAGGCGCCGAAGGCCCTGGACGAAAACGGCGCGGGTAGCGAACCCGCTCGCAGCCACACGGCCAACGATATCGTGGCGAAGCTGAAGGGAAAAATCGTCGACCGGTTGCACGGGATGGAAGATCTGACGATCGACGATATCCAGCTCGACGAGACGCAAGCCCGGGTCACGATCAGCGGCTTGCCCGACCAGCCGGGCTTGGCCGCCGAAGTGTTCGAGCGGATCGCCGCCGGTTCGATTTTCGTCGACATGATCGTGCAAAGCCTGGGGCGCGCCGGCCATGCGAACCTGAGCTTCACGGTTCCTCAATCGCATCTCGATAAAGCGATCCAAGTTAGCAAAGAGGCTGCCGCGAAACTCGGCTGCGGACCGGTAACCAGTTCGCCTCGCGTGGCGAAACTCTCGGTTTCAGGCATTGGCATGCGCAGCCATACTGACGTCGCGATCCGCATGTTTCGTTCGCTCGCCGCGGCCGGTATCAATATCGAGATGATCAACACCAGCGAAGTGCGCGTGAACGTGGTCGTCGACGGCGCCGCCGGCCAAAAAGGAATGGAATGCCTGAAGCAGGCCTTCGCCGACGCGCGTGTGTGAGGGAAGGTAGTCGGTACTCAGTTGCTGGTAGCTGAAAGCAATTGAGCGTCATGGCTTAACTGACTACCAGCTACCGACTACTTGATACTAATTCCCCAGCACATCGTTCAGCACTTCTTCCGAGACGTAGATCGGCAGCGGTGGATCGCAGGTCACGGCCACGGCGATGGCGTCCGACGGGCGGGCGTCAACTTCGATCGTTTCGCCTTCGTGCTTGATTTGCAGCTTGGCGTAATAGGTGTGATCCTTTAGCTCGCTGATCACCACGCTTTGGAATTCGGCTCCTAAGTGCTCGGCCACACGCACCAGCAGATCATGGGTCAATGGTCGCGGCGAACCGTGTCCTTTCACGCGGCGGTCGATGCTCGTGGCCTCGAAGATGCCGATCAGAATCGGAAACGAGCGATCGCCGTCAACTTCCTTCAGGTAGATCACCTGTTGGTCGTTGATCTCGCTGATGATGATCCGCGACAATTCCATCTGCACTGGCATGGCCGAACTCCACCGCTCAAAAATCACGATCGGCCGCCCTGAACGAGCCAAACAGCTCATAGGCTGACCAGCAGTCGATTATATCGCCGAAGCAGAGCACTGAGCTAGCCATGACGTAGATTCATTCAGTTGAGGCACTGCGTTTGACCGTCGTACATGCCGCAACGAGACGCTTTTCGGGTGCCTGCGGGACATGTGCCGCTTCACGGCCGGTACAATAAGCGGTCCATTTCGCCCGTTTGACGCATGAAGGGATGGCCATGCGATCGATTTTTGCAGCGCGTTCGGCGACCTTCGTCGCGGCTTTTGCGCTCTCGGACGCTCCCGGAATACTGATCGCGATTGTTATTTCTGTCTAGTCTGGAAACAGTCGCTTTCGTGTTTGGACCTGCCTCGGATCGTTTTTGGAGTTTCTTCTTAATGGCGTATCGCTTTCCCGTGGCGTTGCTGGCCCTCGTCACCGTTTTCGCTGCATTTCCGGTTAGTGCTAGTCCGGTGACCTTTACGATTGACAGTACACAGAGCCAAATCTCGTTGGCCATTGAATTGACCGATGGCACGCCAATTTCGACGGCACAATCACCGGGGAGCGATACGACCACCCTGTTCGGCACGGCGCAAGTCGACATATCGCCGACGTCGATTCAATTCTTCGCGTCGGGAAATGGGCAGTTCGCCTTGCAGCCCGAACCTCAAAGCCCTTTAGCCGACGGAACGTCAGGTTCGGCTCCGGCACAATACGGCCTGACGATCGACATCCCAGGAATCGGCGGAGGCGCGGGGGCCGTGCGTCAACTGGTCGGCGACGTCACGAGTTCGTCGTTGCCGCTAACGGGGGATTCGTTCGATTCGACACAACTCGCCATGCAGTTTCTGACCGGAAGCATTGCCTACAATCTGAACTTGTTGGGGACTCCCGTCGTCGGCAGTGCCGACATCACTTTTCCAGTCACCAATCAAGCATCGGGTGGTACCCTGACCGTCGTCGGCGGCCAGTACGTGATCAACATCCCGATTCTTGCCGTGGGGGAAGGGGATGTGGACGGGATTACGCTGCTCGGTGTCTACACCGGACAGATCGTCGCCACCGCCCCAGTCCCCGAGCCAACGACCGCGGCACTGGTTGTCGCGGCATGTTGTACATGGGGAGTATGGCGACTTCGACGTGATCGACGTAGCGAAATGCAATAGCTAAGGGAAGTTGCTCGCGGTCCCGACCGGAGGTCGTAGCTCGTTGCGCAGCATGCCGCGATCACTTCATCAGGCTTTCGCCCTTTTCGGCCTTGCGCTTCAAATAGTCGCTCGGTTCGTAAACGGGGCCGTACTTCTTGCTCCACGCCAACAGCTTGTCGTAGATGTATTTCGCTCCCAGCGTGTCGGCCCATTTCATGATGCCGCCGCGATAGGCCGGGAAGCCCATTCCCATCACGCACGCAACGTCGATGTCCGAGGGGCGAATTGCAATTCCCTCGTCAAGGCAGCGACACGCCTCATTCACGACGCCGAACAGCACGTGCTCGACGATGTCATTGTCGGATAGTTCCATCGCCGGCGGATTGCCCGCGTCAGCCCGTGCCTTGGCGACGAAGCCGGCCAGTTCCGGATCGGGCAGGGCCTTCTTACCGTCGTATTTGTAGTAGCCGACCTTAGTCTTTTCGCCAAAGCGTTTGGCTTCGAACAGGTAATCGACCAGCGTCGACACGTAGTTATGCTCGCTGTAGGCCTTGGCCAGGATGCCGCCGGCGAACTTCGCCACGTCGACACCCGCCAGGTCCGACATTCGAAACGGACCCATAGGCATTCCCCAGTCGTAAACCGCCTTATCCAGGCGATACAAATCGACGCCGTTGTCCACTAGCAACAGTGCCGTCTGGCCATAGGGGAAGAAAATGCGATTCACCAAGAAGCCGACACAGTTGCCGACCGTGACCGGCGTCTTCTTCAACTGCTTTACTAGATTGATCGCCGAGTTCAATGCCTGCGGGCTGGTTTGCTTGCTGCGCACAACCTCGACCAGCGGCATCACGTGCGCTGGCGAAAAGAAATGCGTCCCCAAGATGCGGTCCTGGGCCTTGGTCTTCGCGCCGATCACTTCCAAATCGATGGTCGAGGTGTTCGAAGCCAGGATACAGTCGGGCCGGACGGCCTTTTCCAGATCGACGAATACGCTCTGCTTCAGGTCGATGTTCTCGATTACAGCTTCGATCACCATGTCGACCTTGTCGAAGCCGGCGTATTCGATCTGTGGAGTCAGCCGGGCCAGCATCTGCTCGTACTTGTCCTGGGCGAGCTTCCCTTTCTTGACGCGTGATTCCAAGTTCGCCTGAATCCGACCGCGACCGGCTTCGACGAACTCGGTGTTTACTTCCTTGAGCACGACTTCGAAGCCGGATTGCAACAGCGAGGTGGCAATGCCGGATCCCATCGTGCCGCCCCCCAACACGGCGACGCGCTTAATCGCCTTCGGCTCGAACTTTTGATCCGTGACGCCCGGCACCTTCGGCGCGGCGCGAGTGGCAAAGAAGATGTGAATCATGCCGGCCGCTTGGGGGCTGGCCAGGCACTTGGCGAAATTCTCGGCCTCGCGTTTCAGGCCGGCCGCGTACCCATCGGTTACGCCCGTCAGGATGGCGTCCATGCACAGGTGCGGATGGACGAGGTTGCGCAGTTTGTCCCCCCCCAGCATCGTCGCCCCTTGCATGATCATCTTTGCCTGGTCGACGGTGCCGATCTTGTCGTTCAGCTTCGAGGCACGCACCGGCTGGGCGTGGCCGTCGGCCAGCTTGCGCGCGGCCGCGATCGCCGCGTCGATCAATTTGTCTGGCTCGACCAGCTCTTGCACGATTCCCAACTCAAGCACTTCCTTGCCGCGCACCTCGGCCGAAGTAAGCATCATTTCCGTGGCTTTTTGCACACCCACGATTCGCGGCAGCCGTTGCGTCCCCGCAGCGCCGGGAATGATCCCCAGCGTCAGCTCGGGCAGTCCACAGCGGCAACGCGTCGTGCCGACTCGCCACTGGCCGGCCATGGCTACTTCCAGTCCGCCGCCGAGAGCAAAGCCGTCGATCGCCATCACGACCGGCTTGGCGTTGGCCTCAAGCTCTTCGAGCTTCGCGGTCAGGCTGCCGATGTTCTGCGAGTCGACCTTCCCTTTGCCTTCGGCCAGCGCCTGCAAGCCGGTGATGTCGGCGCCGGCAATGAAGTTCTCGCGCGCTCCGGTAATCACCATCGCGCGGATGCCGGCGTCGGCGTTGGCTTCGGCCACGCGTGCGAATAGCCCTTCGACGACCGCCGTGCTGAGCGAATTGACCGGCGGCGAATCGATGGTGATCAACGCCACATCGCCACGACGTTCGAAATGGACTACTTCGCTCATGATTCTTTCTCGATCGATTGAAGGTGTATCGGGTGGACGTGAGTGCGAATTCGATCGCCCAGGCCGCACGAATCGATGGCGAACTTCGTGGGCGGTGCGGCAAGACCGGCGGACGGCGAGGAGTTTTCAACACCCGCCGACCGCACAGGCTGAAGCGCGTCATGTTAAGGCTGCGCCGGACGGCGTTCAATCCCCTGGCGAAACCACGGTTGCGACCCGTGGAATCACTCGATCGCCAATGTACGAACGCGCGGTTCGACTTTGCAGGGCACGCATGATTCGCGATAATCGGACGCCGGGCCGTATTTCGTCGTTTGATTTGTCACGGCCCGCCTACCTCGGAAAACCAGCAACTAGAAAGAGCGACTCACCATGGACGCTGCCCCGCTCGAGTTTTTCAAGAAGATCCTGGAAACTCCCAGCCCGTCGGGCTTCGAACAGCCAGTTCAAGAAATTGTCCGCAACTACCTGAAAGAGTACGCCGACAAGATCACCACCGACCTGCACGGCAATGTCATCGCGGTGAAGAATCCGGACGCCAAGGTGCGTTTGATGTTTGCCGGGCATTGCGACCAGATCGGCCTGCTAGTGCAGCACATCGACGCCGAAGGTTTCATCTACGCCCAGACGATCGGCGGCTGGGACCCGCAGGTCCTGATCGGCCAGCCGATGACGGTCTGGACCGCCAGCGGCCCGATCCCGGCGATCATCGCCCGCAAGGCGATCCATTTGCTGACCGACGAAGAGCGTAAGCAAGTGGTGAAGCTGAAGGACCTGTGGATCGACATCGGCGCGAAGGATAAGGAAGAGGCCGCCAAGGTCGTCCGCATTGGCGATCCCGTCACCATGCAACTCGGCTTGCACCCCATGCGCAACGACTGCGCCTTCGCCACGGCCATGGACGATAAGTCGGGCCTGTGGACGGTCGTCGAGGCGTTTCGTCGCGCGACATTGCGCAAGCTTGATATCGGCCTGTACTGCGCCTCGACCGTGCAAGAAGAGATCGGCCTGCGCGGCGCGCAAACGGCCAGCTTCAGTATCGATCCGCAGATCGGCATCGCGGTCGACGTTACGCACGCCACGGATTGTCCGACGGTCGACAAGAAGCAAGAAGGGGATGTCCGCCTCGGCGGTGGGCCGGTGATCTACCGCGGGCCGAACATGAACCCGCGCGTGGTCGATCGCCTGGTACAAGTTGCGGAAAAGGGGGCGGTGCCGTACCAGATGGCCGCCAGCGGCCGCGCCACCGGTACCGACGCCAACGCCATGCAAGTCAGCCGCGCCGGCATGGCCACCGGCCTGGTCAGCATCCCGAACCGCTACATGCACAGCCCGGTGGAAATGATCTCACTGACGGACATCGACCACACAGCCAATCTACTGGCCGGCTTCGCGCTGAGCGTGAAGTCGACGGACGATTTCACGCCGTGAGCCGGGCGGTGGGCGAGGGATCCGCAGATTGGACAAGGGATAAAGAAGCGAACGAGACAAAAGTAGCATGTCCCCTTTCTTCTTCAGGCAGAGTAATGACTGCAGTATTCTTTCCGAAGATGTTTTATGGCGATCAGAAATCGACTCGTGCTGCCTGGGGACGTGTTGCGAGTCGTGCTATCGCGGACAGAACGTGGGACAACGTCTTCCCTGCGCTGGAGATGGAGTCGATAGAGGCATTGCCCGCTCCTTTGATGATTTTGGGAAAAGACAAAGAGTTTCTGAGGCCAAAATCAATCGAGTGGAGAATTTACTGCGTCTCAAGGCTAAAAGATTTCGTCACGGCCTCTAAACGAGATTCAATGGACTACGACGAGCGGGAGGAACTGACCCGCAATTTGCTTCTTCAAGGCATGAAAGAATTGTGGTTCACCGTCGGTGTCTTGGGCGTCGGGTGGGGGCAGGGCACCGATCCGATCCGCCCCGGCAGGCCCGATGAACAAGGCGCGTTCTGGTGGCAACCAGCGCTTGAACGATATGTTTATTGGTTATCCGACATCCAAAAGATATCGGGTCGCTTTATTGCGCACTTCGAGATGCCCGAAGACGTCACTCGGATTTCAACAAGCACCTGGGGAATGAACATCGTCCATTACGCGCGGCTTCTTGGATATCCGCTTCAGCGCAATGAGGCCGACCATCCGATGGACGTACTCGCCAACGACTACGCCGGAGACATTTCGGCGTATTTGCTCGACTATGGCGTCATTGAGCCCGACGGTGAACACTTTCGCTTGCAGCCGGTCCCAATTACGTGAATAGGAGACGGGATAGCAATGGGCTCAAATGTTGTCAATTTATCGTTAAAAGGCACGACTCAGCATGTCGTCACTGACGCGATAAGTTCCTTGTTTCCTGGCCATGATTGCTTCGTGTCGCCAAACAGTCAGAATTGGGTAAGCGTGTTCGACGCTGCCTTTGAATCATTCGCTATAGAGGCAATCATTGAGACAGCAAGGGCTTTGTCTCGCGGATGCTCTGCTTCGGCCCTGCTCGCAGCCGTATACGATTCGGATGTGCTCATGCTCTGGGTAATCGACCCGCTTGGTAACGTCGTGGCGGAATACAATTCTTGTCCTGATTATTTTGAGTCGGAGATCAACGACCAAGAGGTTCCAGTAGATAGGATTGCGGAAGCTGTTTCTGCATTGAGCAATCCTCCGGTCATGCCGAAACTGATTGCCGATGCACTGCAAAGCGACGATGTCTTCCTTGAGGAGGCCCTGACGACTCTCGGCGGTTTGCTCGGCGTTCGGTTTTTGGCCTGGAACTACGACACGTTGGCGGACTGCGGTGCCGAGTCCTGTCCTGACTTCGAAAGATTCATACGTGTCACCTAATAATTGCCGGTTACGCGTCTCAAGAGTGGCGAGGCACGTTGTGCCATCGAAAAGCAATAAAAAGGGGAGATGCTACTTTGTTTCGTTGCTTTCGTAAACCGGCGGCGTTAAGTTGCCTTCGAAACCAAGTAATCCGCCCAATACTCAACCGGCGCGTTTACAGAAAGACCGAAGCGGTATCAAGTCGACGAACGATTTCACGCCGTAGGAATTCTTGGTCAACCGTAAAACTCCAGATTGCATAGAGTTCGGCTTAGAGCTGCCGACGCGAAGAGTCGCGCCGAACAATTGTTGAATCAGTTCTCCCGATACACAGGAACTGACTGCCCTGTGCCCCTGTTCTTGGCATGAGGTTGAAGGCAGATATATGGTCGACGGGGAAACCGGCCAAACGCGGTGGTCAAGGCCCACAGCCATATTTCTGATCCTTGCAATTGTTTTGGTATCCGCGTTCACTTTGTTCGACGCGATGAATCGTCGCGCAACTCCCCCGGCGGTTAGTAGCTACCGCCGGGGTAGAACCGATTTTGAAAATGCGGTAGCGGCGATCGCTGCCGGTACGGCCGAGCTTCGGGCCGATAATCAAGGGTTTGTCGTTGACCCCTCTTTAAGAAAAAGAGGCGTCACGTATGTCCGTCAAAGCGACGAATGTGTCGTCTTCTATTTTGAATCACTTCCTCCGGATGCGATAGCCGAACTGATATACTCTCCGCATGGTTTTCAGGCATTGCTCATTCCGACGGATCACACCGGACGAAATGCACTGCTCCATTTGGAAAAGTTAGATGAATGTTGGTTCTACTGGGTGCGCGACTAACGTCGATGCAGACGCCAATTAAGACAATCGTAAAGTGAATTAAGAAGGGCATTCTGAGCTGTCGCCCTTTGTCTGTTCACACACTCAAGCCCGCCAGCCAGCCGGTGCTGAAGGCGGCCTGAAAATTGTAGCCGCCGATGGGGCCGTCGAGGTCGAGGACTTCGCCGGCCAGGTATAGTCCTGGCACGATTTTGCTTTGCATGTCGCGCGAGTCAACTTCCGCGAGCGGGATGCCGCCGGCCGTGACTTCGGCCTTTAAGAAGCCGCGCGTGCCGTTCACCACGATCGTGGCTTGCTTCAGCGCGCGGACCAATAGCGCCCGGTCCGCTTTGCCGAGCTCGCCTCCTTTTTTATCAGCGGCGAGGCCGGCGTCTTTCAACACGGCTTCGGCCAGGCGGCGCGGCACCGTATCCGGCACGAACGAGATGATCTGCTTCTTGCCCGCGTCTGTCGCGGCGGACTTAATTTGCTCGTCGAGCGCGGCCGGCGTAATGTTTGGCAAGAAATCGCACTCGATGCGCAGCGACTGCGGTCGTTCGTGCCCGCTAATCACGCGACTAATGTCGAGGGCCACGGGTCCCGTCAGGCCGAAGTGGGCGAACAACAACGAGCCTCGCCGCGTGCCGAGAACTCGTGGCTTCGTCCCGTCGCTCGCCGGCTCGATCACGCGCAAGACGGTGTCAGGAATCGTGACGCCGGCCAGATCCTGCACCCAGGAGGTCGAAATCGTTACCGGCACCAGTGCCGGCCGGGGCGGGATCAGGCCGTGCCCTAGCTTCGTGGCAAATCGGTAGCCGTCACCGGTGGTGCCGCAACCGGGATACGATTGCCCACCTGTGGTGATGACGAGTGTTTTTGTTTCGAGCGTTCGCTGTGAAGTATCCAGCCGAAAGCCGTATTCGGTGCGCTCGACGTCGAGCAGCGCTTCTCCCAATGCTAGTTCGGCATCCGTGCGTCGTAGCCTCGCGACAAACGCGTTGGCGACATCGAGGGCGCGATCGCTTGCGGGAAAAATCTTGCCGGTATCGGGCTCGATCTTCGTGGCGACCCCCTCGGCTTCGACCAGCGCGACCAGATCTTGCGGGCCGAGCTTAGCGAGTGCCGAATGCAGGAAACGGCCTGGCGATCCGTAGGCGGTGACGATGCCGCGCGCGTCAGTCGCGTGAGTCAGGTTACAGCGAGTCCCGCCCGAGATGAGGATCTTCACACCGGGCTTGCGGTTCTTCTCCAAGAGCAGCGTGCGCAGCCCACGCGAGGCGGCACGCTCGGCCGCGACCAGTCCCGCCGCGCCCGCCCCCACGACCACCACATCCCACTTCATGCCGAACCTGCGTACGAACCAGAATCGCCTCGAATACGCTGCCGCAGGCGTGGACGGCCGGCAAAGTTTACCCAGCCGTAGGCGTCGCGCGTAGATATGGCACTCGGCAAAGTTCGCCAACGGCGAAAAACGTAACTGCCGATGAACGGACCAGGGGCAATTGCATAGCAATCGAGCGCGGCGCCCTGGCGGTTCTATTTCTTAGCCCATTTCTCAGCGACGCGACCGGTGCCACAACGTTTCCAACCACGAACGCAGGGTAGAAGGAAGCCGCGCGTCGCGCTATGGTTCTGGCTGTTGTACGCGGCAGTAATGCTGCCGGGGCAAGACCGCGCGTGTGCGCAAGAGGTCCCGCCGAACAGCGACGTCACCTGGCGCGATTCCTCGCCGCAACTGACCGGCGACTGGTTCGGTGCGCGCAAAACCTGGGCCGACAATGGCTTTACTTTCAACGCCGACAATACCAGTTTCTTTTTTGGCAATACCACCGGCGGATCTTCGCAGCAACTGCTCGGCAGCGGCCACGGCGATTACGTCCTGAACTTCGACGGCGAGAAGCTGGGCATCGCCGACAATACGTATCTGAAGATTCGCGCCGAGCATCGCTATGGGCAAGAGGTCGTCAATAACGTCGGTTGCTTCATCTCGCCGACGCTGCTTTCTGATCTGCCGGTCTTCGGCAGCGATCAACTTTACCTGACGAACGTAATGCTGACGCGGGTCATTAATGACTCGCTCGAAATCTACGCCGGCAAAATGGACACGCTCGACGGCGATAAGAATGCATTCGCCCATGCTCGTGGCAAGACCCAATTCTCGAACATGGCGTTTGTCTTTAATCCCATCGTCGGCGCAACGGTCCCGTATTCGACCCTCGGAGCCGGTATGGCGTTTACGCGCAATGGCGAGGCATTGGCAATGATCACGGTGCTTAACGCGAGCGATACGACAAACTCCAGCGGCTTCAGCCAGTTGTTTAATGACGGGATGCTGCTATCGGCAAACATTCGCCTGCCAACGGAACTGTTGGGATTGCCCGGCCATCAATTCGTGGGAGGTACCTGGAACAGCCAGCATTACTCGAACCTGCGCGAAGCCTACATCGCTTATCCCAATATCACAATTCCCACCACGCGCGGCTCTTGGTCATTGTTCTGGAATTTCGACCAAAGTCTGGTCGTGGACGACAACGACCCATCGCGCAGCTGGGGCCCTTTCGGTCGCGCTGGTATCGCCGACAAAGATACCAGCCCCGTCGCCTGGTTCTTGAGTTTTGGCCTTGGCGGCAGCAGCCCACTGCGATCGCGACCGGACGACGATTTCGGCGTCGGCTGGTACCATGCCGCGACGAGCTCGTTTATTGGCCCGCTTTTGGCATCGCAGTACGGACCGATCGGCAGCGGCGAAGGCGTGGAATGCTTCTACAACTACCACTTGAGCCCGGCCGTACGACTGACGCCCGACGTTCAAGTCGTCGTGCCGGCTCTGCGCGATTTCGGCACAGCGCTGATCTTGGGATTGCGCGCTCAATTGGTTTTCTGAACGACCGCAAACGGCGTTAGACCTCGGCAATCGCTATCTGCCGTCGCGGCGCGCTTGCACGCGTTTGCCTTGCGACTTGACATGTGCCCGCAGACGCGTTGTCTTTCCGCTTTTCGCGACTCGGGCTTGCTTAGCGGCGGCAACGAGCTGACGTTGCTTGCCTTTGCTTGCGAGTTCGTGCATGGGCGGCAGTGCCTTGGCTGGCTTGGCGACCGGCGGACGCAGCTTCGCGGCCCCTTTTTTCGCGGGCGCTTTTGATGTCGCTTCATGAGCGGCAGACGCCTTGGCAGGCGCGGCGGCAACTGCAGGCTTAGCAGGCGCGGCAACGGGCTTCTTCCGCCGCGGAGCGCTATTCAAATCGGCATTGAGCAGATCCTCAGCCGCCGACAACCCTTTCCGCACAGCCGCACGCGTGGCGCGATGTTCGGCCGAGCGGTCCTGCTTCGTCTTCGAAGTCGCTTTGGTCTTGGCCGGTGCGTCGGTCTTTTCCAATTGTGCAAGACGCGCTTCGAAATTTGTCAGCGTGTCTTGAAAGATTTCTTCCTTCAAATGCGAATTAGTGGCCGCCTCGCCCACCTCGGGCTTTGTGCCGCTGCCGCGCGCTTGCCGCCGATTGAGATCGCGCCATTTGTCACGCAACTGGCGAGCGCGAACGGCAAGCTTCTTCACGTCGGCGGCGCCTAGTTGCGCGAGTTCGGCCTTGCGACTTGCACGAACCAACGAGGCTTCGGCCGAGGTGCATAACGCTTTTACTTTGGCAGCGGGGACGGGCATGGATGCATTTCCATTAAAGAGCGATTGACGGAGACCAGCCAAGAGATGGGGCACGTGGAATTCGGCGAGTCGCAGCGAGCGCCACGGGCCCGACGAACTTTCAATGCACCTCAAACATACCGGCGCCGCGCGCATCGTGTCGCTTTTTTGCCAAATTTCTTTGCGCGAATACTAGTTTCTTGGCCGGAAATTTCTCCCACCAGAGGGCCAAAATGCTTGGGACTGCACCTCTCTCCTGATATGCTGAGTCCGGATCGAGCCCCTGGCCTAATACGCCAGACGGGGGATTGGTCTTGCATTCCGGCCGCGATCCAGGGCATCATTATCGGTGCTGCGTCCTGGGACAGGATGTTCACGGATGCGGCCCCGCCAGATATTCCCACCTTACAACTCGCTGCGGAACAGACGATCATGCTGACGATCTTTGGTCGCCGCTCGGACCGAGCAAGCAGCCTGTCGCGACGCAACTTTTTGCAGATCGGCGCGCTGTCGGCTTTTGCCAGCACCATCAACCTGGCCGATGTCTTTCGTGTCCAAGCGGCACAGCAGGCGCGCCGACACAAATCGGTGATCAACATCTTCCTGGGAGGCGGACCTCCGCACCAGGATATGTTCGATCTGAAGATGGACGCACCGTCCGAAATCCGGGGTGAGTTCCAGCCGATCCAGACCAAGGTCCCCGGCATTCAGATTGGCGAAACTTTTCCGCGCATCGCCAGCTTGATGGACCGGTGCGCGATCATTCGCTCGGTCGTCGGCGCCACCGGCGGTCACGACGCCTGGCAATGCATGACGGGTTGGGCCCCGCGCGATTTGAGCATCATGGGGGGACACCCCAGCGTCGGCGCTGTCGCGACGAAGGTGCTCGGCCCGGTCGATCCCTCGGTGCCGACGTTTGTCGGATTGGCGGATAAGACATCGCACATGCCCTGGTCCGATCCGGGCACGCCCGGATTCTTGGGCCCCGCCTATCGGTGCTTCAAGCCCGAGGGGGTCGGCCTCGAAGATATGAAGCTCACGGATATCACGCTCGATCGATTGGGAGATCGCAAGGCTCTGCTGTCGAGCTTCGATCGTTTGCGTCGCGATGTCGACAACCGCGGCACGATGCAGGCGGCCGACACGTTCACGCAACAAGCGTTTAACGTATTGTCGAGCAGCAAATTGCTCGAGGCGCTCGACCTTTCCAAAGAAGACCCCGCCGTGCGTGCCCGTTACGGCGACGGTAAGCCGTACAAGTTCCAATACGACGGTGCGCCGACGGCTAACGAGCATTTGCTGATCGCTCGCCGGCTCGTCGAGGTGGGCGTGCGTTGCGTTACGCTTAGCTACGGCCGTTGGGACAGCCACGGCGATAACTTCAACTTGGTGCGCGACCACGGCGGCAAGCTCGACCAGTGCTTGAGCGCCCTGATCGAAGATCTGGAAGCACGCGATATGCTCCAGGACACCACGGTTATCGCCTGGGGCGAGTTCGGTCGCACGCCGAAGGTTAACAATGGGGCAGGTCGCGATCACTGGCCGAAGGTCAGTTGCGCGATTCTGGCCGGCGGCGGCATGAAGACCGGCCAGGTCATCGGCGCCACCAACCGCTTGGGCGAGTTTGCCACCGAGCGTCCTGTCAATTTCCAGGACGTGATCGCCACGTTGTACCACAACATCGGCATCAATCCGGCCGTGACGCACGTCGTCGATCCGGTGGGCCGGCCGCAACCGCTGGTCGAAGGCCAAGTTATTAGCGAGTTGGTGTAGGGCGCGTCGCTAGCAGCAGTGCAATGGACGCACTAGGAAGCCTGCGCCGCGGTCCGTAGCGAAGGCGCTTCGCGTTTCGACCCAGTTCGCAGTGTGCGCCCCTCTACGAATCGATAGAAGGCGACGGCCGCGATCAGGCTGACTGCATATTCTAGGATCATCACGCCAAGTGCCGCGTGCGGCCGATCGACGACGTACTCTGCGATCCAGGCCGTGATCACGAGGCACACGGGGAAGTGGATCAGGAACAAGCTGTAGGACCGGTCCCCCCAAAAGCGCGCCAAACCCGAGGCCCAACTTGTCCAAGCGTTGCGCCGTTCGCGCGTTGCCTCGGCGAAGAAAATCGTCAACCCAGTGGCGACCGACACGACGAGCCGGGGCCGCCAATCGACGGCCAACGCCGCAGCCATTAGTCCCACGTAGGCCAAGAGCGCCGTTCGAGGCAGGCGACCAGCCAGCGTCCACGCCACGACCATGCCGCCGAAGTAACTGCCAAAGAAGTACAACGCATAATGGTCGAATTGCTCGAAGCGATTTAGCCACAATAAAGACGCCGCGGCCAGCGGCCAGAATACATATTGAGCCGTTCGGAAACCGGCCTCGGCATCGCGCCCTTGGGCACCGCGCATCCATTGGGAGGCCGCCAGGATGACCAGGGTCAACAGGCCCAGTTGAAAATCGATGGCCAGATACCAGATTCCGGCCGAAACCGGCTCGTAGTCCAGGACATCCTGCAGGAAGAAGGCGTGGGCCACGAGTTGCGTCATCGACGGGGTGGCCGAAATCGATTCGTGCTCCATCGAGCGACGCGCTACTTCGTTGGCTGCGACGGCCAGCAATAGCGCCGTTAGGTACGGAATTCCGATGCGCCGATAACGGGCCACGATTTCGCGCCCCAAGATCCGCGGCGTCCATTGCTGGGGCCGGCTCAGCTTGCGGGCCGTCACGAAGCCTCCCATCACGAAGAACACCTGCACCGCCATCCGCCCGTAATCCACCAGCCAGTCGAATACGACCGGCGACGTCGTGTAGGCAATGTCCGACACCGGCCCGTAAAAGGCCAGGTGATGCCACACGATCAAATGCGATCCGATCGCGCGCAGTAAATGGATAATGGGAATCGGCGCAGAACTCGCGGAGAGCGAGCCCGAGGCAATCGACAACGGTAACGATGCACCCATTGCGAGGCAAATCTCTTGATATTCGGTTCGAAAAACCGCGTTGCCACACGCCTGCACGAATCGCCGAATGGCGACGCTATCTGGCAAGCGCGAAATCGCGGAAAACGGAACGCGGGTGGACGAGCTTCCTAATCAGGATTGCCGCCGTTTACGCGATAGTCAACCGTTCGGACGGGCCGCTAGAAAATTAAGTTCGCGATATCCGAAAAATTCCGCAAAAGCGGTGTATCTTGCCCGAAAAAAAGCCAGGCCCCCTGCGCAATTCGCACCGGTCGCCTGGCAAGATTTTTCGGGCAATTTTTTTTCTGACGCGTTCCGGCGACTGCGTCTTTTCGAACCAGCCAGCAATAACTGCATCCGGTCCGTTATTCCGGGCGTTGCGGACGGCCGCGCGGGGGACCATCCGGTCCACCGGGCCCGTGCCGCGACAGGTCTTCGGCGAACTTTCGCAACTCGTCAGGGCTGAGCTTGCCATCCTTGTCAGCATCATAGTCGAGCGCGTGCTCGACGAATTGTTCCGGACGTGGCGGCCCCGGAGGACCGTCGCCCCCTTGCGGGCCAAGGTCGCCCCCCGGACCACCTGGGGGCGGTCCGCGATCATCGGGACGTTGTCTCCCTGCACCACGCCCGCCGCGGGGACCATCGCCGTCACGCCCGCCGCGCCGATTACCGGCGCCCGGGGGCGCACCGATGAACTCGTCTTCCGTGAGTTTGCCGTCCTTGTTCTTGTCGAGTTTCAGTAGTGCCTCGGACGCGTTTTTGATCTCGTCCGCAGAAAGTACGTGATCGTGATCCGTATCCAAGGCCCCAATGACTAGCGGAGGAGGCGGACGGAAATCGCCGTCAGGACCGCCCGGCGGACCGCCGGGGCCACTTCGTCCACCGCCGGGGGGCTGAGCCAAGGCGACCGCGCCGGCCGCCACGACCAAGAATCCAAGGGACCATGCCATGCGTCTCATCGAGTTTCTCCAGATTCGTTACCAAAGCCGAGGTTCACCGCAGCGCTCGGCGATCAGTGCCGTTTTGGCCCTAGAGACGTACGCCGCCATACGGAACCAACGTCCCCGGGGGTACAAGTCACGGCCTGTGACCAATCTCCGCCGCGTGAAAGATATAACGGGCAGCGACACCAGAAATTGCATCGGCCGAAGAAGTTTTCTGGGCGCCGGGCAGAAGCTCAATGAGAAGAGCCAGAAGTTGCAAAACACGCATGGCAGCGTGCCAACGAGATTGCTAGGCCTCGGGCTCGCTTACGCCAGGATTGGCTGAATCACTTCGCCGTGTACGTTGGTGATTCGTCGGCGGATACCGTTATGATAGAACGTCAGCCGCTCGTGATCGATGCCCAGCAGGTGCAGCACCGTGGCGTGGAAATCGTGCCAATGGACGGGCCGATCGACGGCTCGGTAACCGACGTCGTCGGTGGCGCCGTGGGTGGTGCCGTGCTTCAATCCGGCGCCTGCCATCCACACGGTGAACCCATACTGATTATGGTCACGCCCCTTGCCGACCACATCCGCCGCGGACTGGGTGAAGGGGGTGCGACCGAATTCAGTGGTGAACAGAACCAGCGTGTCTTCGAGCATGCCGCGTTGCCGCAGATCCTTCAGGAGTGCGGCGACCGGCTGGTCGATGCGCAGCGCTTCCTGTCCGTGATTCTTGACCATGTCCTCGTGGCCGTCCCAGTTTCGTCGGGGACTGCCAAAGGTACCACCCGAGAAAAGTTGCACGAATCGTACGCCACGTTCGAGTAGTCGTCGCGCCATCAAACACGCGCGGGCGAAATCGTTCGTCTCCGCCCGATCGAAACCGTACATCGCTTGCATTGACGCCGTTTCGTCCTGCAGGTCCGCAACTTCGGGCACGGCCAGTTGCATGCGTGCTGCCATCTCATAGGCCTGCACGCGTGCAGACAGCGGATCAGCTCCCTGATGCGCCGCCAGGTGCCGAGCGTTCATCGTGGCCAAGAGCTTCTGCGTCGCTTGTTCATCTGTGGAACTAATCGACGCCGGAGGAAACAGATCGTCAATCGGGTTGCCCCGCGCACGCACCACGACTCCCTGGTGCCGGGCGGGAAGAAAACCGTTCGTCCAGTTGATCGAGCCACCGGCCGGCAGCTCGCGAGCATCAGGGATCACGACGAACGACGGCAGATTGTCAGTCTCGCAACCCAGGCCATACGACAGCCAGCTTCCCAATACGGGGAAACCGTTCAACCGGAAGCCGGTATTCTCCTGAAACATTGCCGGCGTATGATTGGACGTTTCGGCGTACATCGAATTGATGACCGTCAGCTCATCGGCTACTTCGGCGATATGCGGGAGCAGGTCGCTCACCCATAGGCCGCTTTGGCCGCGTTGCTGAAACTTCCAAGCCGGCGCGCGCAGCAGGCCCACCTGGCCAAAGAACACGTCCGGCTTTTCGTCCGTCGAGAGGGACTTGCCATGCAGGCGTGTTAACTCGGGCTTGTGATCGAATGTATCGACATGGCTCATTGCTCCGCACAGACAGATATGGATGGCGCGGCGCGCCTTGACCGGCCGATGAGGTGGCAAGTCCGCGGCATCACCCGATATCGGCGCGGCACCGAGCGTGCGATCACCCAGCATCAAGCTCGCGAGCGCCGCGCTCGACAGGCCATTGCCGACCCAAGACAGGAATTCGCGACGCGTTTCAGTCGACATAGACGAACTCGTTGCTATTGAAGATCGCTCGGGCGAGAACGCCGACGCCATGTTCGCGCACCACGTTGGTGGCCGCCGCTAATTCTTCGGCCGATGGACTTCGCCCGAAGGCGAGTCGATAAGCTCGTTCAACCTGCCGTTCTGGCTCGGCCCCGGCTTCGCGCGCGATTCGATCGGCGAACTTCTCGACTATATGCAGCACAAACGCGTTATTCAGCAACGACAACGCCTGTAGCGGCGTCGTAGTCACCGCACGCCGGGGGCTCGTGGTGGAAGGGTCAGGGCAATCCAACACATCCAACAATGCACTGCGACCACTGCGCGCCCACACCCGGTACAACGTGCGGCGCTTGAAGATTGTTTTTGTCGGATCGTCGGGGGCGTAAAGGAAGGTGTTGGTCCCCGGAGCGATGCTGGCCTTCATTTCGTGAAAGCCTGGTCCGTCGAGCGACATATCTAACACGCCGGCGACATAGAGCATGCTGTCGCGGACGGCTTCGGCCTCGAGGCGTTGCGGCGAATGCCGCCACAGCAATCGATTGTCGGCGTCGATCTTTACGGCCGATTCATTCCCCTGTGAACTCTGACGATAGGCGGCCGACGTGACGATCAACCGGTGCATGGCCTTCAGGCGATAGCCACTGGCGACGAATTCGCTAGCCAGCCAATCGAGCAGTTGTTGATTCGCCGGTCGGCCCCCGTTAAATCCAAAGTCATTAGGGGTATCGACCAGGCCCACGCCGAAATGGTACTGCCACAGACGATTCGCCATTACGCGGGCGAAGATTGCGTTGCGAGGGTCAGTGATCCACTCGGCCAAACGTTGTCGGCGTTCGCCTTCTGGGGCGTCGGAAGCCAGCCCGAAATCCGCGGGCAATTGTCCCAGCGAGCCGACACCCCCGGGCGCGACGACGTCGGTCGGCTGCGCAGGATTGCCGCGCGCCAGCAAGCGCGTGGGTTCCGGCTGCTTCGACTTGATCGCATAAACCTGCGGCGGTTGCAGGACGTTGATCGTGGAATCTGTCTGCGCCAACTCGGCGTGCAACGCGTCGTAGCGGGCCTGCAATTCTGGGCCGAGTTGCTCACGAATCATCTTGCCGGTTACGGCTTGATCCAACCCGGTGGCGATCTCTTCGGCCGAAAGTGCTCGATCGTACAGGTTGGCCCGCTCGATGGTTCCCGCAAGCATTTTGCCAGGGCCTGCCGGCGCGTGACGTAGGCCGAAGACGACTTGCCATTTTGCCGCGGCGAACGTCACCGGATCGCCGCCTCGATAGGGTTGTCCGTATGGCTGTCCGTTGCGATAAGCCGCGATCGAGCCGTCTTCGGCGTAGGTCAGGCATAGGCGAACCGGCGCGGCAACTGCTTCGGACTCTTCGGGGGCGCGAAAACTTTGCGTGCGGATGTAGTTTTCGCTGCCAGCCATCCATTGTCGTGCGTCGCGCTCGCCGAAGACGATCGCGTCAAAGGTGCCGCCATCAAACGTTTGAATGCCGACGGCCGCCCCACCGGACTGTGCGACATTGGCCAGTTGTACCCAGACTTCCAGTGTCTTCGCGCGTAGCATTTTGGGTTGCGAACCGGTTGCAGCGAACGACCTATTGTCGCTCAATTCCAAGCCAGCGGGACCTAGCCGCGCTGCGCCGCTGAGCTTAATTTCCCAACCCGCGGTTTGCCGAGCGTGATCTTGCCGGAAATCCCACGAGGCCAGCGGCTGCAATTCGACGGAATTCGATTTGAGTTTTACAAGCGCCGCGTCGCGGGCCGGTTGCTCGATCGCGGCGATGTCGGACCGTATTTGTTTGCGCCGCGTTTCGACTTTTGCTAGTTCCGCGGCTCGTTTGCCGGCCAGCTTTAGGCCGGTCAACGCACGATCACTTTGCCGCGTGCCCGACAACGCCGAGACGAGCGAATAGTATTCCGTCTGGCGAATCGGATCGAACTTGTGGTCATGGCACCGGGCGCAGTTAACGGTCAGCCCCAGAAACGTCTGGGCGACCGTGCCGACCAGGTCTTCCATTTCGTCTTGTCGCACCACGGCCCGCATCGCCGCGCTCTGCTGATTTTGCCCTGCCGTGTCGTACGCGCCGGCAGCCAGAAAGCCGGTGGCGGTTACGGCGTCGAAATCGTGCGGCCTGAGAACGTCACCGGCCAGTTGCAGCCGCACGAACTCGTCGTACGGCATGTCTTCGTTCAGCGCGTGTACGATCCAATCGCGATATGGCCACGCATTAGGTCGCAACTCGTCGTACTCAAAGCCGTTGCTCTCGCCAAAACGAACGATGTCCAGCCAATGCCGCGCCCAGCGCACGCCATATTGTGGCGAGGCCAGCAGCCGATCGACGACGCGTTCATAGGCGCCCTCTCCTGCATCGTTGAGAAAGACCGCGATTTCTTCCGGCGTCGGCGGCAGCCCCGTCAGGTCGAAGGTCAAACGGCGAATCAGCGTGCGGCGGTCCGCCTCGGGCGACGGTCGCAGATCATGTTGCAGTAGCTCGGTCCGTACGAAGCGATCGAGCGGACCACGCGCCTCGTCGTCGTCCGTCGTCGCGGGCACGTTTGGCCGGGCGAGCGGCTGTAGGGACCACCAGTCATAACCGGCGCGTGCGTCTGACGTATAGCGGAACCGGTCAATCTTTTCCGTGCCCCAGATTGCGCCGCGAGCGATCCAGTCCTTGATCGTTTGGCGTTCGGCCGCCGGCAGAGGATGCTTCGGCGGCATTTCGTCATTGTCGATACGCAACCAGAGCGGGCTGTCCTCAAGCTTGCCCGGTTCGACCACCGGGCCACTGTCGCCCCCTTTCTGGAACGCAGTCGCGCTCGTCAGATCGAGGCTCCCTTTTTGATCAGTCAGATTGTGGCAATCAAGGCAGCGGCGCGACAGGAGCGGTGCGATCTCGCGATCGAAATGCTGCATCGCGTCATTGGCAGGCGTGTCGGCCGTTTGGCCATGGCTCGCTGCGCCTGAAATGATGCAAAACGACAACGCAACTAAAAAAATCGCACGTTGGATAGTGGCCGAATCTGCGAGCATGGCGTCTCGGGCGGGGCGGCATTCGTCCGGAAATCGCCCCGTCTATGAACCGGGACGACCATTCCAAACCGCGCCCGCACAGAACCTGTGCGGGCGGGTGCCCCCCGATTATCGCCACGGGGATGGGCGCCGTCCAGTTTGCAGTCCGAAGCGGCCAGGCAAAAGCAGCTGCGAGCATCCGCCGTTCGCTACGCGGCGGGTAACTCCGAAGTGCATTGCGGGCAGCGGGTCGCGGCCGCCGGGACGCTTGACTGACAATAGGGACAGGTCTTCTTCGCAGCCGGCGGTGTGGTCACCGGCGTGGGGAGCACACGATTCATCCAGCGGATGACCAGGAAGATCACGAAGGCCACGATGACGAAATCGAGGACCGTGTTGATAAACGACCCGATGTTGATCGTGGCGACGGGGCCGCCTGCATCATCCACTGCATAAGCCGCCGCCTTTAGACGGAAATCGTTTAGGCTGATGACCAAGTCTTTGAAGGGGACATCCTTCAGGAGCAGGCCGAACGGCGGCATCACGATATCATTAACTAGCGACGAGACGATCTTGCCGAATGCCCCGCCAATGATGATGCCCACCGCCATGTCGACTACGTTGCCGCGCATGGCGAATTCGCGGAATTCTTTAAGCAGGCCCATGCGTGGCTCCTGGAACGTCTCTCGGCGTCCGTGAAACCGATTTTGAAAAATCGATTTCAATCCAGCGGGTTGGAATGGATCGTCTCACCGCCGTATGGCGTACCGCAGCGGGTCGAAATGGCATTCATCACGGCCGGATCGATCGAGTCTTTGATGAACCGCACACCGCCGTCGCAGAAGGCGAAGTTAGCGCCACCCGGGTGCATGCTGCCGAAGGTTTCGGCAAGCGAATGATCTTCGCGCGGGTCGTCGACAATCTCTTCGAGGTTGAAGCCGTCTTTGAACGTAGTGCCGAGCACGTAGCCGGGACCGGCGGCCAGGCGACCAACGATCAAACGGTCGACAAGCTCCGAGCCTGGAATCACACCCCACAGAGCTGGCGAGGACCATTTAAAGGCTCGTTCGCCGATGGCCATCGTGTTCGAGGTGCCGTCGCAGACTTCGGCAAAGCTCACCGCACGGTTGCGGCCAAACATTCCGTCGAACGAGTCACGGCAGATCCGGCACGTAGGCCGGACGGTGCCGATGCAGCCGACGTAGCTCGACGCTGCCATCGTGCAGATCACCGAGTTGTCCGAGATGGCGGGAATCTCGATCGTCGGCTCGAACTCTGAATCAGACGGACAAACAAATGTGGCCAATGAAACCGTCCGCACTGAGTCCGCTGCCGGGCTATTGAGCGCGGCCGTGAAGTTGACCTGCTGGTTGAGCGAGCCTTGTTCGACGTCCGGCAGCAACATCGCGGCCCAGGCCCAGCCGGGACCACCGTCCTCGCGACTGGGAAGTACGACGCGCGATATATAGCCGGGCGGAAAGACGCCATTGCGATCGGCGTACATGTGCAGCGCCAGGCCAATTTGCTTCAGGTTATTCAGACATGCCGCGCGGCGTCCGGCTTCGCGGGCCATTTGAACGGCAGGCAGGATCAGGCCGACAAGCAGGCCAATGATCGCGATCACTACCAACAGTTCAATGAGCGTCATGCCCCGGCGTGATACTTTCATGATCAGTCCCTCCATGAACCTCGACACTACGAAACGAGGGCTGCGCGTCTTGCCTACAGCCAGCCGCGCGCCTTCGCCGCCTGGCGCACGTCCTACTAGTTCCTTTCGGCTAAACTGCAGCGGTTAATCCAGGTTTAAGGCCTGCTGCCGTTTGCTTGATAGCTGCCGCGACGGGGCGCGAGGTTTCGCGCTGGCATTGAGCGGTAGCGTGCCGCGAGGGATAGCGAAATGTCGTACAGGGCGTGAGATAAGTCGCTTGGTCCGAGGCGTCCCGCGAGGCAGTTACGCCTAGATCCGCCCCGGAAAGCGCGCGAATTGACAGGGGATCGTACCCCCCTTAAACTTGGCCTCCAAGTTTCCCCACCCGCCAAAGTCCTGCCCAATCGTGTTCTCATGCGACGTCTTCGTTCGCTAGATCGCGTGGGTCATCTCGCCAGCCGATGGATCGTCGGCCTTGGCCTGGTGGGTTTCCTGGTCGTGAATACCGGTTTGCCGGTGGTGCGCCCCGTGGCGCCGCGCGGCAAGGACAAGAGCAAGCCATTCCTTTGCCAGGATCGCCCCTGCGGTTGCATGTCGGCCGATGAATGCTTGCGCGGCTGTTGCTGCTTTTCAGCTCGCCAGCGGCTGGCGTGGGCCAAGGCAAACAATATTGAAGCGCCGCACGAGCTGATCGCCGCCGCCGCGCAGGAAAGCTCACCTCACGACGAAGCCGATCACGACCACGATCACGATGCGGAGATCGCCGGCGCCGATCACGACGGCCACGAGATCAGTCATGAACACGAGGCCAATTCGTGTTGTAGTGCGTCGAAACAAGACGACAAGCCCCGCGAATCGGCCAGCGCCTGTGCGAAATGCGATCGGCAGGAAACCGGCTCGAGCATGGTTTGCCGTCTGCACGAGGATGGCGAAGCGCAGCCCGCCGCCGACACGGATATCACATCCCGGTTGAACAACGGACAGAACAAGCGTGGCTGGCGAATCTCGTTCATCGTCGGACCGCTAGCCAGCCATTGCCGCGGGATGGGGCCGTTGTCTGTGCTTTCCTTCTCCTGTTTGCCCCCTGTCGACGCTGTCGACTATTCGTTCGACTGGCAAACATCAGAGTGGCTTGAGCCCGTCAGTGCTCACGCCGATTCGATTTTCTTCTCGCCTCCCACGCGCCCTCCCCGCGTCTAGCGGTTGTGCCCGGGGAGCGGTTTGCGCCCGTATGTTGCCGGACCATTGCGCTCGCGCGCCGTGAGATTGATCACGCGTTGCAGGAGTTGTTCGGACGGCATTCGAAAGCAGCCGATTGGCCTCGCGGCGCGATTGCGCGCTGTGCGTTGGCTTGTCTCCTCTCCCTCGCGGCACGACCGGGCCGTCGTCGATGGCGCCGGTGCAGCGTGACCTGCTGCGCAGACGCGGATCAAGATCACGGCCAGTCCACGGCTGCATTTTGGGAACTTTAGCGCGCCAAGTTAGGGGAGATTTACCATGAATCGCCGAGAGGGTTTTACCCTGGTCGAGCTTCTGGTCGTGATTGCCATAATTGGCATTTTGATCGGGATGCTGCTGCCAGCCGTGCAAATGGCCCGCGAGGCTGCTCGCGGCAGCCAATGCAAGAACAATATGCGCCAACTGGGCCTGGCCTTGATCAACTTTGAAGGAGCTCGGGGCTGCTTCCCGGCAACCGATCCGCCGAACGGCTTCTCGCCGCAGGCGCGACTGTTGCCGTATGTCGAGCAAGCCAACTTGCAGAATCTACTCGATTTCGCCCAGCCCGCCTTTACGGGGGCGTACAACGCGCAGGTGCCGAATCCGCTGTTCGCGGCAACGTTTGCCATGCCCATCCCGCTTCTTTTATGCCCCACCGATCCGGCTGACGTCATCAACACGGAAACGACCTACAACGCCACGTACGCCGGCAACAATTACATGATCAGCACCGGCAGCGGCACGGGCATACTTTACGATCAGCGTTTCACGACCGATGGAATCACGTTTTACAATTCGGCCGTGCGCTATGCGGATGTCACTGATGGTAGCTCGAACACTGTGTTCATGAGCGAGGCCATTCGCAGCATCGGCAGCGACCTGACGCTCGCGGCCGGTCAGACGCCGGGTTTTCCCTACCAGTACACGCTCAATGGTTCTACCGGACTTACGCCCGGCGTAGGGCCTGGCATTACGATGACCGGCGCGCCGTGGACCGGTCCCACGATCAACGGCATGATCGCCAATCCCAATCTGACGCCCGTCTGGCCGCAGTTTACCGGCTGGCGTGGCGCCGGTAGCACGGCCATGCGCGGTCGCGGCACCTGCTGGGCGGCCGAGGGAGCGCTCAACACGCAAACCAACGGCTACACACCGCCCAATAGCCGAATTCCTGATGTCGTAATGCACCACTCTGGTTACTTTGGGCCACGCAGCTTTCATCCCGGCGGCGCGAATGTGCTACTGGGAGACGGTTCGGTGCGATTCTTGAACGACACGATTGACGTCGTTCTGCATCGCAATTTGCACAGCCGCAACGGCAGCGAAGTCTTGGGCGCCTTTTGATCCCTCGCATTCCACGAACGACCCGTTCGTCCACACAGGCGGCGAAGTATGCCAGACAAAACTGATAGATCGTGGCCCGATTATCGGGCCGTATGGCGCTGGCACTTTTACGCCAGCCTGTTCTGCATTCCGTTCGTGATAATCCTGTCGATAAGTGGCACCATTTATTTGTTCAAGCCGCAGATCGAGACCTGGCTGGATGCGCCCTACGACCATCTGCAGGTCGAGGGCGCCACGCCTAGCGCTGCGGATCAAATCGCGGCCGCCTTGTCGGCGGTACCCGGCGCGAGGTTCGGCAATTACGAGTTGCCTACCGCTTCCGATAACGCTGTGCGCGTGATCGTACGGCGCGACGGCGAGGCGGTACGCGTTTATGTGCATCCGTCATCACTGGAAGTACTGCACACCGTGCCCGAGGACGAGCGGTTTATGCGGTACGTGTTTCGCTTGCACGGCGAATTGCTGTCGGGCGATCGCGGCTCGATGATCGTCGAACTGGCCGCCTCGTGGACGATTGTGCTGATCGTGACGGGAATCTATTTGTGGTGGCCGCGGCAGGCGAAAGGCTGGGGCGGTGTGCTTTATCCGCGATTAAAGTCCGGCTCTCGCATCTTCTGGCGCGATTTGCATAGCGTTACCGGCATCTGGATATCGAGCATGGCTTTGTTTTTGCTTCTCAGCGGTTTGCCCTGGGCGAAATCGTGGGGAAATTACCTGAAGGCCGCGCGAAGGCTGACGGGGACCGCTGTCGCGCAGCAAGATTGGACTGTCGGCAGCGGCCGTGCGAAAGATGGGGGAGGGCAGGGGGGGCACGGCGAGCACGGCGGACATGGCGGTCGTCGCGTCCAAGCAGAGGGGGCAGACAAAACCGAGGGGAATCAAGTACCGATCGACTTTGCAGCGGTCGATCGCATTGTCGCCACGGTCCGTCCGCTCGAATTGGCGCCGCCGGTAATGATAGCGCCTGCGGGAAAAGGCTCGGGCGATTGGACCGCGAAATCGTTGGCAGGCAATCGCACGCACCGTGTCAATCTCGTGCTGGAAGGCGCGACCGGCGCGATAAAAAATCGCGAGGACTTCAGCGACCGGCATCTGATCGATCGCATCGTCGGAACAGGTATCGCGGCACATGAGGGACAATTGTTCGGGCTGGCAAATCAATTGCTGGGACTGGTAACAACTTGCGGTCTGATCCTGGTTTGTGCGAGCGGCCTGATTATGTGGTGGCGTCGCCGCGAACCTGGCGCACTTGGCGCGCCGAAGGCATTGTCATCGCCGCGGTTTTCGCTGGGGCTTTTTGTGCTTGTCGTGGCGCTGGCGATTTATCTTCCGCTTTTCGGTGCGTCTTTGTTGGGGGTACTTGTGATTGAAAAGACGCTGCTGGCGCGAATCCCGGCACTGCGCGATTGGTGGGGACTTTCCCGCCCCGCTTAATCCACTGAAATCGTCGCACGCTGTGGCCGGGCACGCGTTGCGACGGCTTTTTTCTGCGCGTATGATCTGGTCACCACGACGTATTCGAAAACGGGATTAGACGGCATGCGCAAAGAATTGGGCTTTTCCACGTCGAGGGGTTTTACTCTGGTCGAAGTTCTGGTCGTGATCGCCATCATCGGGCTGTTGGTGGCCCTGCTTTTGCCCGCGGTGCAGATGGCGCGCGAGGCGTCGCGCCGCACGCAATGCCTGTCGAACCTGCACCAGGTGGCTTTAGGGGTCATGCAGTACTACGACGCATACGATGGTCAGTTCTTTCTGCACCATCCGTTCGACGCGGATGTCCTTTCCAACAGCGGGGCCTCGGAATCGTTCGCCGAGATTTATTGGGAAGACAAGATCATGCCGTTCGTTGGCGGCGCACCCGAGGCCAATGAGGAATTGGCTCGTGCCGGCATCGTGACCGGAAGTGCCGCGATTTACCGCTGCCCGAGTGATCTTTCCGAACAGCGTCCCTATGTCGACAGCAGTGGTGTCGTGGACGGGATCGAGCAGCGAACCAGCTACTTGATGAATTCCTTATTGAGTCACAAGACCCGCCGCTACGGCCGTTGGACTTGGATGCGATTTCTCACCGAGGTCGGTACATCGAATTTCGTTTCCTTCTCCGAGCGGGATAGCAGCGCGTTTACTCCGCCCGCCGACGGCGACCCGCGCCAGGACGATTACGATATTTGGCTTGGCACGGCGACGATCCAGCCCTGGATTTCGTTCCAGCGGCACGCCCAGGTCGCTAACTATCTTTACCTCGATGGGCATGCCGTGACGCGCAGTTGGGATGCGGCGGTAACGGACATGTATCCTGACAAGGTCGTGCTGACGGTCGACAGCAGCTATCCGTAGCGCGCCGATGCATGCGGTCATCGCGATTTTCCGCGTGGGCCGCTTTTGGTTCTTCGATTTCCGCGGTTCTTGCGTAGCAGCGCATTCTCAGCCTATATTGCCGGCTGGGACGCACGTCGGGCAGATCTGGTTCCGACAGGGCGGGCCGAGTGTGTGGATTGTCGGCTGAGGCCAGCCGGGCGAAGGGGCAAAACGTCCTGCCGATTTGCGGTGCAGCGAGATTTCTCGCCAAAAGCGATCGGTGCCCATCGTCATACGATTCTTGCCAGCGATTGTTATCAGCCATTACGGCTTTCATCGGAGGTGTCACTTGAGAGCGCGGTACGCCTTACCAGTTGTGCTTGGAGTTATTCTTCTTCTTGGTGGCGCCTTGTTCGTCGGCGGATGCGGTAAAAGTACGCCCATCTATCGGCCGGGCGCAGAGAAAGACGTCGATTTGACGTCAGGTCCACCGTTGCCGCCGAAGGTTCCCAAGCCCCTAGACGTCTCTTATATCCCGGCCGATGCCGTGCTGGCGGTAGTGGTCGATTGCAAGCAGCTCATTGAATCGCCGAATTTTTTGTTCATCAATAACGAAGGCCCGAGGGAAATACTCGCACTGGATATGGGGATCTCTCTCACCGATACCGAGCAGGTCATCGTGATTGGCGGACTCGGTAAGAAACTCGGTGAGTATTTCGGGGCAACAATTCTGCGGTACAAGCAGCCAGTCGACGTGCAGAAATATCTACACGAACGTAGTCCCGAATGGGAGGAGGTCGTTGAAGGCGACCAGAAGTATTTCCGCCCGCTCGAAAGTGGTATTCCCTGTGTCTTCTCCGCAACGGACCGAATCCTGGTGATGGGCGCCGAAGACACGTTGAAACGAATGATCACCACTCCCAAGGATGCGGAAAGCCCGCTGTTGACCACGCTGCGCAAGTCTGACGACTCGGCCGGTGCTCTAGCCGTTTTAGAAGTGGCCGCGATTCGCCCGCAGATCAACGCGTTTCTAGCGTTTACTAAGTTGCCGGCCCCCTTCGACAAGCCTCCGTTCGACGGAGTCAAGCAGATCCCCAGAAATATCGAAGAGGCGATCGCCAAATTCGAGTTGGCACCGTTTACGACACTCAAACTCAGTTTGCGCGCCAAAGACGAAGACGCCGCAATCGCCACGGATACTCTATTTGCGAACATTATCGACAAAGTCACTGAGACCATCGATGAAATGACCACCGCCCCGGAGGATGCGTCGGACCGCGGCGCCGCGGCGCAGGCGGGCGCCATGCAAGGGCTGTTCGGAGACTTTAAAACCGACCTCAAGCATGAACGTGACGGAGTCAATTTAAAGCTTAGCTATGGTGGCAAATCGGTGCAGAATCAACTGGTGTTGCTCGGTCCCATGGCCATGGGACCGATTAGAAAATCGTGGCAGCAGGGTTGGCGCGATCAGTCCCGTGAGAACCTTCAGAAGATTGCCGCGGCACTGATCGAATCGGCGAGCATTAAAGGTGCGTATCCTACTCCTGCGACGTATGGTCCCGATGGCAAGCCCCTGCTGAGTTGGCGCGTGCAACTGTTGCCGCTGTTAGGACAGCAGGCGTTGTACGACGAATTTCACCTCGACGAGCCTTGGGACAGCGAACACAACAAGAAGTTGATTCCACGCATGCCGCGGGTGTATCGGACGGCCGGGCAACCGTTTGACGGCAAAACGCTCTATGTCTTGCCAACCGGTGTTGGCACGCTCTTCGAAGGACAGGATGGTCCCAAGCCGGATTCAATTGCCGACGGAAAGGACAAGACGATCCTCCTGATCGAAGTGCATGAAGGACGTGGTGTCGAATGGACCAAGCCCGCCGATCATAAGTTCGATCGTGCCGACGCGACCATCAATTTGACGCACCTGGCCAAGCCCACCTTTCTCGCCGCTTTCGCCGATGGCAACGCGCGGGAGATCGACGCAAAGAAGAATGGCGCGATCCTTGTCGGCCTCTTTTCGCCCGCAGGGGGTGAAGCGATTCCCGACGAGTACTAAATCGTAAAACCGGCGGACGCGATTGCTGCGTCGCGGAATTGGAAAATGGAAGCGACGTTCGTTTCTCGAGGCCGCCGACGATGCATGATGAGAAAGACGCCTGGTAGGATCAGTGCTTGACCGTGCGCTGGTGATCGTTGACGTGCAGAATGACTTCTTGCCGGGCGGCAGTCTTCCCGTGCCGTACGGCGATGAGGTTATCGACGTTGCGAATCGTGCTGCGTGCTATTTCCGGGAAGTCGTCGCGACGCAAGACTGGCATCCCCAGAATCATGTCAGCTTCGCGGTCAATCATCCGGGCCAAAATGTCGGAGACGTGATCAAACTAGCGGGGGGTGTGCAAACGCTCTGGCCCGTCCATTGCGTGCAGGATACGTGGGGCGCGGCTCTGGCCAGCGGGCTCGACGTACGAAGCATCACGCATTTAGTTCACAAGGGCACATATCCCGACGTCGATAGTTACAGCGCGTTCTTCGATAACGCAAAAGAGGATCGCCGTACGACGGGTTTGGGGGCATACCTGCGATCGGTTTGCGCGAAGGATCTCTATTTTCTTGGCCTCGCAACGAACTTTTGCGTGGCTGCCAGCGCGCGGGACGCTTTGGACCTGGGCTTCAAAGTTTCGATTCTGGTCGATGGTTGCCGGGGAATCGACGTAACTCCGGATAGTGCCACAACGCTTTCCGAGCTATGCCAACGCGGGGCGAGACTTCTTACAATCGAGGATTTATCCGCCTGGCCTGCTGACTAAGTACAGAAATTGCCGGTTGGTACTTTCCGCAATCAGTCATATCAGACATCGAGACGATAGGCGACCGATCCTAACGCTGCTCGCGCCGTTTCGTCCAGGCTCCGCGTCGCCTTGAGGAACGGCGGTCGATGTCCTAAAATCCCCGACTTGCATCGCATTGTGCGCCGCTCGGGCGTCAACAAAGCGACGCGCCTAAGCGAAAGCCCTATTTAGTTGGCAGGTCGTCGCGTGGCTGAAGCACGCTTTTCGTTGCAACCGTCCACTGCAGCCCGTCGCGCGATCCCATAAACACTGGAGAAAGTCGCCATGGAACGAACCTTGATTCTGCTCAAACCTGACTGCGTCCAACGTCGCTTGATGGGGCGCATTCTCGGTCGCTTCGAGGATAAAGGCTTCAACGTCATCGGCATGAAAATGATGCGCGTTACGCCGGAATTGGCCAAGCAGCATTACGCCGAGCACGTCAGTAAGCCATTTTTCCCGGCCCTGGAAAGTTTCATCACCGGCGGACCGATCGTGGCGGCGGTCATTGAGGGTTTGGAGGCGATTCGCGTCGTGCGTGAGATCCTCGGCGCGACAAGCGGCCTGAAAGCAGCCGCCGGTACGATTCGTGGCGATTTCAGCTCCAGCCGGCAAATGAACCTGGTACATGCTTCGGACGGACCCGAAGCCGCGCAGCGCGAAATCAGCCTGTACTTTCATCCCAGCGAGATTTGCGCCGGCGATTTGACACTGACCCCTTGGCTGCGCGCAAGCGACGAAGGCTGAGCCGCGGTAGGACCGGTCCTGAGCGCCTTGGCCCGACGAAGTCATCAAGGTTTAGCGGCCTAGGCATCCAACAGACGTTTCGGCACCCAGGCTGGCGATCATATCGTCGGTGGCGCATGCCACGGCCTCGGGCCATTGTGCCGCCGTGAACCGTTCGGCGTATTCGCGCCGACGATGGGCGAAGATAATGCCGCGCGAGTTATTGATGACGGCGCCCAGTCCGCGCGCGTCAAACGCCGGTGCGACGTCCCGGGCCGTGCCGCCTTGACTGCCGTAACCGGGAACCAACAGCCACGCGTGCGGCATGGCCTCGCGTAGTTCGGCAAGTTGCCCTGGATAGGTCGCACCGACCACTGCCCCCACGGCGCCGTAACCACTTGAGCCCGCGCCGGCCGTCGCCAATGTTTCGATATGATCGGCCACGCGCCGGTAAACGGTTCGACCGTCGACAGCCAGATCCTGAAACTGCCCACCACCCGGATTCGACGTCTTGGCTAGCACGAACAAACCGGCGCCGCGCGCTGTGGCTGTGGCTACGAAGGGGGTGAGGCTGTCGTCCCCCAGATAGGGACTGATCGTCAAGGCGTCTGCCTGCCAGGCGCTCTGTGGGCCGAGCCAGGCATCGGCATAGGCTTCGGCCGTTGAGCCGATGTCGTTTCGTTTGCCGTCGGCGATTACGATCAGCCCCGCCGCGTGCGCGTGTGCGATGACCTTGGCCAGGCATTGCATGCCGGCCGGTCCAAGTTGTTCGAAGAATGCGACTTGCGGCTTGACCATTGCGACACGGCTCGCCACGACGTCGATAATCTCGCGGCAGAAGGAAAGATATCCCTCGGCCCGAGCGCGGTTATCGTCAGCGTCCCGACCGCTCCGGATTGCATCGGGTAATTCTTCCCAGCGCGGGTCGAGTCCCACAACTACCGGATTACCAACCCGCGTGACGGCAGCGGCCAACCGATCGCCAAAACCTTCCATCAGTCTCTCCGCGATGGCATTTCGTAGTTTGTGAACGACGTTACGATATTGCCACTAGCTTACCGTGGTTGGCGCAGATCGTTAAGCGGCGAAGTTGGCGGTCCTGCGGTCCCTGGGCCGTTAACTTGGTTCCACTTCCTCTGCGGTCGACGTGGGGCTCAACGGCAATTCGACGATGACCTTGGTTCCCTGGTCCTGTTTGCTGATGACTTCCAGCGTTCCGCCGTGGTCATAAACGATCCCGTACACCAGGCTTAGTCCCAGTCCGGTGCCGCCGTCGGATCGTCGAGTGGTGAAGAATGGATCGAACATGTGAGCCCGTGTCTGATCACTCATGCCACGACCATTGTCGGAGATTTCCAATCGCGCAGCGCCGCCTGCGAGCCCGCTCGAAATGACGACATGCGGCGAATTCGCGGCCGACTCGATCCCATTGTTGATCAGGTTGACAAGCACCTGTTCGATTTCTAGGCGGTTCATCGTCACGGCAGGCAAGGTCAAATCGAGCGACGTTTCGATCGTGCCCCCGCGCTCGGTGGCATAGGCTGTCGTCAAGACGACCGCCTTCGTCACGGCTGCATTCAAATCGGCCGCCCCACGCTCGGTTGGCTGCTCGCGCGCGAAGTGCAGTACGTTCTTGACGATCCTCGCACAGCGCTGCCCATATTCTGAGTGTTCGTTGAACAGGACTGCTATCTCGTTGGTTGTTGCGGCTTCTCCGAGATGGCTCTTGATGCGATGCGCGGACAAGACCATCAAGCCCAACGGGTTGTTAATTTCGTGGGCGATGCCCGCCGCCAGTGTGCCGATCGAGGCCAAGCGTTCGGAATGTCGCAGCTTATCCTGCGAATCTCGCAGGTCGTGCGTACGCTTGTCGATAACTTCCTCCAGATGCTCGACAAGAAGTCGGCGGTCAGCCTCGGCACGAATCATTCGCAGGAACATATTTCGGCGCGCCGATTGAATGATGAATCCCAAGGCCGTGGCGCCCAACAGAAAGAAGCCAAAATGCGGCCAATTTCCCGGCGGCGCGGCGAACAGGACAACGCCGAGCCAGCTTGCCCAAATCATGCTCGCGGCCGTTGCATACCAGGCATACGACAATGTCAGCCACCCCGACGCAGCCACCAGCAGCGCCAGATTCGTAGAATCTTCTGGCTTGCCCAGCAAATACAAGTGGACGGCGCAGTTGATGAGCGCCACGCTAAAAACAAAAAACGCGAGCGGCTGCAGCCATTGTGCCCACAAGCGATATTTTTGAATCGAAATGAAAGTTGCCAACAAGATGCAGGCCGACACCGCTGCCAACGGAGTCATAACCAGCGCCGCATGCCGCGGCAACAGAAACCAATGCGCCACACTGACGATCAGATAAAAAGCCGTGAGGGCCCCCGTAAGCGCGGCCAGTTCGTCGCCGACGGCTGCGTCAACATAATCCGTGGTTTCTGCGGGCCGCGCAGAGCGCCCTGATAACAAGGAAAACATGCGAACGCTTTCGGTCGATTCCAATGGTGATTGACGACGCTGGAGCGCCTACTAATTTAGCGTTCCGGATGTAAAACCGGCAGGTCGGTCCCGGCGAGACCGGCACAAACGCGTGCCGACCGCGGGCGGAACAGCCGCCTCGCCGCGAACAAGGACGCGCGCTGATCGTATCTCGTCCTCGAGCTACTGCGCCCGGACCAATGCGGCCTGCAGTGGACATGCACCGTCTTGTGAGTCATTACTCCGATAGCGAGCCAGCAACTGCTTCGACCGCTGCGCTAGCAACCGCCGGACTTCTCGCCGCTTCCCGCGCACCCTGGGGATTTCCATCTCGTCATAACTGGTCGTCTGGTGACGCATCCAGGCAATCACCGCGGCTTCGGCTCGCTGCTCGATGGGAATGCGTTTTGTTCGAGCCACGGTGCCGCTGCCGACCGGAGTGGCGTGATCGGTCACAGCCCGCGCAAGTGTTTGGGCGAGATGGCCGTGAGCCGGATGAAATGCCAGAAACGACACCACCGCTGCCTGAAAGTCTTCAACATATTCCGCTTGTGATGCTTCTCGGCGGCGTACGTCGGCAGACCGGCGTTTCGCATATCCTTCGGTAGATCGTTCGACGGCAAGTGCATCACGCAAGCGATCGATCGTCGCGGCGGGCGCCCAGATGCCTCGCGAAAAAATCCTCCGCCCTCGTTTCTCCTGCACGACCCAATGTTCACCCGCCGCTTTAACTCGCCGCGTCAGCGCCGCGTCACCAGGAGCGAGCAACGTCCAACCGGCAGGCATCCCGAGAATCTTGCCCTCGGTGGTCCGAACAGTGTCCGAAGAGGGGCCAGGTGCGAATGTCGAGGCAGTCATTCCTTTAGGTTCCAAGGTACAGTTCTGTCGAGTACTTGCGACGATCATTTCTGCGCGAACGCGAATCTACGAGTCGATATTGTTGGACGAGAGGCGGCGCGAAGCTCGAGAATCAATATCATGCAGCTCAAGTCTCTGTCTGCCGGCTGCGGTCGTGATGCCCCATGGCTGGCCTTTCTCGGAGGTTGGATTCCGTGTTTACGCATCACCAAATTATCGGCTTTTCAGTCTGCTTGACTCGCCTCGGCGCAGCGGGTACGACCGTGTGCCGAAGTCGAAAAGGACGGACTTTGACGGACGTGCTGAGAATCACGCGAACAGTGCGTGAGCAGGGTAAAGGTCCTGAACCGAAATAGCGCTATATTCGGTGGCATCGAATGAAAACGGTGCAAATGCGGCGGATTGCGGGGGCTTCGATGGCTCTAGCCGTAAAAGAGTTTGCGGGTTTAATCGCTCGTGCGGACTTGCCGCAACCAATAAACAAAGCAGCACCCAGATCTGATGTTTTGGGGAGTTCGGACCCAGCCGCAGCCCGCCAATCGACATGCGGCCGCTGGGGTAGTGGTTCGATGCCGCAATCGGTATACTCTCGCTATTGTCGTGGCTCGATCGCCGTGACAGACGCGACTTCTGGCAAGTCGTGCGTAGGAATTCGCAACGCAACTGGCGGCACAGCAATCAGTTGCAACATGCGGGGCGTAGCTCAGCCTGGCTAGAGCGCAGCGTTCGGGACGCTGAGGTCGCAGGTTCAAATCCTGTCGCCCCGACTATTCTTCGTTTCGAGCCCTTTGGCGAAAAGGTCGAAGGGCTTTCTCTTTTGAGTGATTAGGTTTACGTCGCTCAACATACGGTTCAAACAGAGCGTATCAAGGATCTCTCGCCGAACAGCACTGTTTGAACGACGCCACACTTCCGCCGCTCGCTGCGTCCAATCGAATAGCTTCAGGACGGATTGTTCGCGAACGGGGTCGACATCCCCCAGTCGAGCCAAGGCTTCAGCCGCCTTGGCAGCCTCAGTATTTAGCTCATGATGTTTGCTCTTATAGACTTCCTCGTCGACAGTGCCCGCGAGGTACGCATTTAGCAGCCGATTTTGCATGGCTGCCAATTCGCTCTTTCGTTTGGCCAACAAGCTACCTTGCCGTCGTCGCGACGCCGTCAGATCGGCTGTTGCGGCGCTCAGCTCCGTGCGCATCCAAGCCGCGATCTCGGGTGATGCCAAACGCATCATGTCCAAGTCCGCGACAATGGCCTCCTCGAGATCTTCGGCCTTCCAGCGGACTTTCGGATGACTTGGGCCAGGGTTGTTATTCGCGCAGCGATAATAAATATGTTCTCGGATCGCGCCTCCTCTTAGCTTACGACGGATACGTTCACCGGTAATCGATTGCCCGCAGTGGGCACATCTGAACAAGCCGCCGGCGAATGGATGCTGGGGAGCCCCAGTTCGGCGATTTCGACCATTAAGGATGTCCTGGCAGATGTCGAAGGTCGTCCGATCAATGAGCCGTTGATAGCGCCCCTCAAAGATTTGGCCATTGCGTTGCAACTCGCCGATGTAAAAGTGGTTGCTTAATATCCAAGACAATGCCGTGCGATTAAAGCGCGGCTGACTCTGGCGAAATACGTGGCCTTCGCGTTCAAGCTGGTCGGCGAGGGTTTTTAGCGTGTGAGCACCGGATGCGTAAAGTTCGAAGATGCGCACTAACGTTTGAGACCTCTCTGGGTGCGGCTGGACGGGTTCCTCGGAGTTGTCCACATTGAGATAGCCAAATGGCGCTAGGCCCGTGGGCCATCCCTGGCGAACCTTCTCGTCCATGCCTTTCAGTACTTCGGACCGTAGGTTGTCACTGTAGTACTGCGCGACGGCGGCCATTACGTTGAAGGAAAGTGCACCTGCAGCGCCGGGCCCAAATTGATTGTCGACGAAGGCCAGATGAACGCCGCAGGCATCTTCCAATTCTTGCAGGCGCACAGCATCCCGCATGTTCCGACATACGCGGTCGAGTTTGTGGCTCAGAATTGCCTGGATCTTCTCTCGCTTCGATTGAGACTTCACCCACGCCAGCATCTCATTGAAGACCAGCCGTTCCGCCCCACGCTTGGCCGATTCGGCGACTACGAATTCGCGAACGATGTGCCAGCCATGGGACTGCGCCCGTTCGCGGCTCAAGCGAAGCTGAGCGTCGAGCGAATATCCTTCCCGTTGTTCTCGGGAAGAAACTCTGGCCCATAAAACCACATTCATGATCTCTGCTTCTCCTCTTCGGCTCGCACCACGACCTCGGCGAGCCGGCGAATATTAGTGAGGATCTCCACGGCCTCTTCGTCACTGATCACGCGCCCGTAGGCCTTCGACCAGACGCGGCGAGCTTCGGCAATCCGCTCGCCCGAAAGCCACCGTGTCGATAGCGGTCGCGCGGCGATCAGACCAAACTCGGGTCCATGATGCCCGGTCGGCGCTCGAAGTCCAGTCATTTTACGCGATGGTGGCACGGAGATTGTCACTGGAGTTAGCAGCCGACCAGCTGTGAGAGTCTCGCCTGTAATCTTGGGCGCCATTCTTCATGCGGATCACAGACATGTCATAGGCAGAATGCGTGCGCAGCGAAACTCATGTGTGGCGCATGTCCGTTTGCGCTCGCGCACATGCCGCGCATGTGAGTTGTCAAATCGATATCCACCGCCGCCGTGAACTCTCATAGTATGGAAGTGAAATATCGTGTGATCGAGCTAGTAGGAACAGCCACCGAAGTAGGCAGGCATCGATCACTGCAATGTGGAGCATGCTCCCATGGATGGCGCAAGCAACTTTGAAGAACGTTATGTCGCACCTTCTAATCCAGCGGTCGAGATGGGTGCAACGTTTCTCGCTGCGCTCTTTTCGGAAACAGACACAATCCTGTTTCGGCCGATCGAGACGTGGACCGAGGATGGCAAGAAGCGTAGTCGCGTCGATTATTCCAACACAAATTACTGCAAGGCTGTGCCGCATCTCATCAAGGTCGCACTGGGGCGCCTGCTGCGTATCGCCGAACACGAACGGCTCAACCTCTTCTTCGGCGTCTGTCCGAGAGTGGGCAATAAGGGCGAATATGACTTGGCTTGGCAGATACGGACGGTGCGCGCACTGTGGACCGACATCGATCATGTGACCGTCGAAGAGGCTCACAGCCGCCTCTTGAAGGCGGGGCTCCCATTGCCGTCGATCAGCGTGAATAGCGGCAATGGCGTGCATCTTTACTGGCTACTAGATACGCCATTTCAGATTGATGACGCCGGCGATCCACCACCAGTCGAAATCGAGTGGTCACTGACTCGTGAGGGGCAAAAGAAACCTCGCAAGTACATCGCCGAGAATGGTGACAAGGCATATTTGGATCAGCGCCGACATATCTCCCGCCTCAGTCCGAACGCCACGCTGGTGCAAGATGTGTTGGCGGGAATCGCCGACGCGGTCGGCGGCGATCATACCACCGACCTGTCGCGTCTACTTCGCATCCCAGGAACCCTTAATCGCAAAGACCAGCGAAACGGTCTTGAGGCAGTCTCAACAGCGCTCGTCGACATCGACACCCAGCGCAGGTACTCATTCACAACTTTTGAACCATTCAAGTCGTCATCACCCGACACTAAACGGGCGAAGCAGATCGCGGCAATGCCGCTCCCTAAGTCTAAAAGGATCGCCGCATCAAAAGCCGACAAGCTTGCGGAGTTAATCGCCGCTTGCGCCATCGCCGAAGCTGGCACCCGATCCGAGGCCGACTTCGCCGTCTGCTGTTATGCGATTAATAACGGCATCGCGAAGGAGGAAGTATGGTCGGAAGTCGCTCAAGTCGGCAAGTTCGCCGAGCAGGGCCAGCGCTACTTCGATCTCACTTGGGCCAAGGCGGAATTTGACGTTCGCGCCGCGATGCTCGAGAAGTTGCAAAGGCGCGCAAATCCGAACGAGATTCCGGCGGTCGGTGAAACGAGTAACACTGTAGTTGACGAGGGTGACGACGCCGTCAATCGACGCCCGACCATTGTGATCGACCCCGCGACGATGCCAGTCGCGGAATCGCTCCGCCAAGTGACCGACAAGCTGTTAGCAGCCGGCAACTGCTTCAGCCGAGCCGACCAGTTGGTTGCAATCAATGGTGAGCGGATCTTACCGTTGCTCGCGCCAGCTGAACTGGCGGGACTCCTCAACCAACATGTCGAGTTTTATTTCATTGATGGTGACACCGGGGAATACAGGCCACTCCCAGCGGCGTATGCAAATACGTGGCTCCATCACCATGTCGAGCGCGGTCGCCTGCCGGTTATCACGCTGTTCACTCGCAATCCGGTTTTCAGCCAGGATTGGCGGTTGGTCACCCCGGGATACGACTCGCAATCGGGCATCTATTACGCAGGACCTACAGTCGAACCCAGAGACGACACCAAGCAGCTCGACGCGTTGCTCAGTGATTTCTGCTTTAAGTCTCCGGGCGATCGCACTAATTATCTCGGGCTGTTGCTCACACCACTGCTGGTTCCAAGATTCATCGGATCGAAGCCCGCTGCGCTTTTCAATGGCAACCAACCGGAGCTCGGGAAATCGATTCTCGCTCAGATCATTGCTATCCTTCGCGACGGTCACTCGACGGAAACCGCTTCGTACAATCCTAACGACGAGGAGTTCGAGAAACGGCTCGGTGCGATTGTGCGTCGGGGCATCACCACGATCATTATCGACAATGCGAAAAGCCGAGGCCGAAATCCACGCATCGAATCAGCCTGTCTCGAGCGATCGATCACGGACCCAATCCTATCGTTTCGACTTCTGGGCCAGTCTGCCTCGATCCGCGCCGAAAACTCGCACAGTTTTTGTATCACCGCGAATATCCCTGACGTCAGTCTCGACTTAATCAAACGCAGCGTCACGATCAATCTCCACCACGAGGGTAACCCGACGCATCGCAAGTTCGTTATCGTCGACCCAGAAACATTCGTCATAGAGCATCGCGTCCAAATCTTGGGTGAGTTGATCGGGATGGTCGAGCGGTGGAAGGCCGCTGGAATGCCGATGGCAAAAACCGCCTCACGGTTCAACAAACGAGGCTGGGGCGACACGGTCGGGGGGATTTTGCTATTCAACGGCGAGCCCGACTTTCTGAGCAATGTCGCGGAGTCCGCCAGAGAGCTCGACGATACGCAACGCGACTTCGCAGAACTCGTATCGGTTCTGGCCCAGCATCTCCAAGGCAAATGGACTGCAGCCGAGCTAGCCGATCTCGCGATCAAGCACGGATTACTTTGCGAGCAGTTGGGAGCAGGCACATCTCGCTCCAAAGCAACCCGAATGGGTATTCTGGCCGGACGGTACGTTGCGGAACGTTTTCCTCTGTGTGATGACCGCGAGGCAACGTTCAACAAGGATGACGACCGGAACGGCGCGACCTACGCGGTCTACGTCACCGAGATTGCGGAACGTTTGCCTGGTGCGCGGAACGTTTAAGGAACGTCGCCCGACCTCAACGTTCCGCACCTTAACCACAACGAAATTGGACAGATATGTCATCCTGCGAGACGTTGCGGAACCTTTTGAGCATATCCGCGCTTGTGCGAGCGCATCTGGTCATGCGCAATTGCACGCGGGTTATTTAATCCCTAGGGCAAACGTACCGCAACGTTCCGCTATATGCAGTTGAGCACTGTTCGCTTTTTGGTGCCCGAATCTAAATGGAGTTACTGAAATATGAAGATCGAGCTGCGCAAGTTAACCGATATCAAGCCCTATCCGAGCAATCCCCGCCTCAATGACGACGCGGTTGATGCCGTCGCAGCATCGATCCGTGCGTTCGGCTTTCGCCAGCCGATTGTGGTAGATAGTGAAGGCGTCATCATCTGTGGTCATACCCGGTGGAAGGCATCGCAGCGGCTTAGCCTCGACGAGGTACCGGTCCATGTGGCCACAGATCTCTCGGCGGAGCAGATTAAGGCATACCGCATCGCCGACAATCAGTCGGCCAGCTTGGCCGAATGGGATCCGGAGCTGTTGCCAATTGAGTTGGCCGAACTGCAGGCGTTGAATTTCGATCTCGGACTGCTGGGATTCGAGCAAGATGAGTTGGCGAAGCTGCTCAATCCCGATTTGGTGGAAGGCCTCTGTGATCCCGATGACATTCCAGCACCTCCCGATGAGGCGACTACACACCCGGGGGACTTGTGGATCCTCGGCAATCATCGATTACTGTGCGCCGACTCGAGTAAGCCAGAGGACGTCGACCGGCTGCTTGGGGGCGCAATCATCCACCTGGTGAATACGGATCCGCCGTACAACGTCAAAGTTGAACCACGCTCCAACAATGCGATTGCCGCAGGGCTGTCGTCGTTCGCCGGCCCAAAGCATCATCAATCGCTGGACGTCGCTCGACATCCTGGGAAGGCCAAGCCGACTAGCAGGAAGCTACGCCCCAAGGATCGTCCCCTCGCCAACGACTTCGTGACGGACGAGGCGTTCGATCAGTTGCTGGCAGACTGGTTTGGCAACATGGCACGTGTCTTAGCGCCCGGCCGTGGTTTCTACATCTGGGGCGGCTACGCGAACTGCGCGAACTATCCCCCTGTGCTCAAGGCGACGGGCCTTTATTTCTCCCAGGCCATCATCTGGGTCAAAGAGCATCCCGTGCTGACTCGCAAAGATTTCATGGGCAATCACGAATGGTGCTTCTACGGCTGGCGAGAAGGTGCTGCACATCAGTGGCTTGGTCCGACTAACGCCACTGACGTGTGGAGCGTCAAAAAGGTGAATCCACAATCGATGGTTCATTTGACCGAAAAGCCGACTGAGCTAGCCGTACGGGCCATGCGGTATTCATCACGCGAAGGCGAGAACGTGCTCGATCTGTTCGGAGGTAGCGGCAGCACACTGATCGCCGCTGAGCAAACGGGTCGGCATGCCTTTCTGATGGAACTTGATGCCTTGTATTGCGATGTCATCGTCGAGCGCTGGGAGAAATTCACCGGGCGAAAGGCCGAATTGGCGCGTGGTGACAGAAACGATCTCCGGCCAGCCGCAGCGTGCAGTTCCTAGTCACCATGCCCATTTCTAGAGATTCCATAAATGCCCGTGCCTGCCAATAAGAAGTTGGCCATCGCGCAGCGCCGCCGCCAGGTCGCCGACCTCTATCTGCAGAGGTGGACCCAATCCTCGATCGCCGAGCGCGTGGGCGTCGATCAATCGACGGTTTGTGACGACTTAAAGTACGTCCGCCGAGAATGGCGTGATTCGGCCGTTCGGGATTTCGATCTGGCTCAAGCCGAAGAATTGCAAAAGCTCGATCGCGTTGAACGGGAAGCCTGGGCAGCTTGGGAGCAATCGCAAAAGCCCGCGCAATCGGCGGTCATCAACGGAGATGGTGGCAACCAGCAGACACGTAAAAGTGTCAGGAACCGCCATGGTGATCCACGGATGTTGGAAATCATCCTGAAATGCAATGCGGCCCGCCGCACCATGCTCGGCCTTGATGCTCCGACGAAAATTGCGCCTGTCATGCCAAACGGCCAGGAACCTTACCGACTTGCCGTCGCCACATTGAGCGTGATTGAACTGCGGGCGCTCAAACGCGTGCGCGACCGTCAGTTGGCATTAACTCAAGGAACGGAGACTAAGGACGATGATCAAACAATCGCCGATGACCGAATCGATTGACCCCCGCTACCTGGACGCCGCGACCACGCTATTGTGCGAGAAGAGCCTGTTTGATTTCGTCGTCGAGGCGTGGCCCGTCGTCGAGCCAGGAACTCGGTTGGTTTCGACTTGGCATGTGCGGGCCGTTTGTGACCATCTCGAAGCATGCACCCGCGGGCAGATTCGACGGCTGGTCATTAATATCCCACCGCGTTGCATGAAGAGCCTATTAGTGAGCGTGTTTTGGCCGGCTTGGGTGTGGACTACGCGACCGCATACGCGGTGGCTGTTCGCCAGTTATGCCCATCATTTGTCGTTGCGAGATTCCTTGCATTGCCGCGACATTATCCAGTCGACCTGGTACCGGCGCCGCTGGGGTGACCGATTCGCCCTTCGTGACGACCAGAACCAAAAAACTCGCTTCGACAATGACAAGACCGGCTTTCGCCTGGCCAGTTCCACCGGCGGTGTGGGAACCGGCGAAGGAGGTGACTTCATTGTGGCCGACGATCCCCACAACGTAACGCAAGCGGAAAGCGATACGCAGCGCGAAGCGGTGCTTCATTGGTGGGATCAGTCCATGTCGACCCGCGGCAACGATCCGCGAACCGTTTGCCATGTCGTCGTGATGCAGCGTTTGCACGAACGGGACCTGGCGGGGCACCTCCTCGAACAAGGGGGATACGAACATCTCTGCCTGCCGATGGAATTCGAGCCAGGGCGCCGCTGCACGACGTCCGTAGGCTGGCAAGATCCTCGCCAGAAAGAAAATGCACTATTGTGTCCGACCCGTTTTCCCTGGCCGGCGGTCCAAGAACTCAAGCGTCGCCTGGGACTCTACGGTACGGCCGGCCAGTTGCAGCAGCGTCCGGCGCCGCTCGACGGTGGATTGTTTCAGCGGTCCTGGTTTCGGATCGTGCCCGTCGGTCCTCAAGGCTGTGTGCGACGGGTCCGCTACTGGGATCTCGCAGCTTCCATCGAAGGAGATTACACCTGCGGCGTACTCATGAGCCGCGATGAGACGGGAACGTTCTATATCGAGGATGTACGACGCGGACGTTGGAATCCCACCCAACGCGATGCCATCATTCAGCAAACGGCCAAAACTGACGGGCAGTTCGTGGAAATCGTGCTGGAACAGGAGCCCGGTTCAGCCGGCAAGAGCGTTACAGAGTATCTGGGACGACGGCTGGCAGGTCATACCGTAATCTTCGACCGCCCAACCGGAGCCAAGATAGTTCGCGCCCAGCCCCTTGCTTCCCAGTGCGGCATTAACAACGTCTGCCTGGTGGCGGGGTCCTGGAATGATGCGTATATCCATGAACTCTGCGTTTTTCCCAACGGTCGTAATGACGACCAGGTCGATGCCTCGTCCGGTGCGTTCGCTCGACTGGCGCGGTACGCGGGCGCAAATTGTGCGCCGGAGTTCCTGCATCTTCCACGTCCAGATCCAAGACGTCACGGCATTTTTATTGAGCGCCGCGGCGACGAGCATATCCGCTTGGGACACCGCAGGCGGTAGTCAGGTCGAGGCTCGCAGCTTCGTCGCAGGATTGCCACGTCGTGGCCGTGTTCGCACCGTGTCGGGGTGTTCCCCGCCCTGCCGCAAAGGGCACACCAACAAGAAAACGCCCACGCGTGGGCCAACGTGGGCGTCGGGAGCAGAGACTGGTGACGGCCTACCTGTTGGCGGCGAACCTGCCGCGCTCGATCTTCACAAATCGAACAGCTTTATCCTTCGCACCGATTTCGCGCAAGATGGCGCTGTAGAGCGTCGCATGTGGCGTCTTGCCGCCTGGGCTCGTCCAATAGCCCTTGGAAGCCATCGCTTCGACCATCTCACGCGTGGTCAGCGGTTGGCCGGCTTCGGCCAGTACCATTGCCGCGGCATCCAGCGCACTCAATCGTTTTGGCTTCGACTCGTTGCGCTTCTTTGGATTGGGCTTTGTAGGCGCTGGAGGCGGCGAGGCGTTCGTCTCCAGTGTGGGTACGGAAACTGGCGCTTCGTCTCGGGTCTTCGGTTTTGCACGGGCCTTCGCGACGGCCTTTTTCTTCGTGGACATGTTTCGTCTCCTGAATGCTGTCGCGCTTCGCAGGCCGCCGAACGATCGACAAACCACCTGCCAGCGCGAGCAGGACACAGGAGCCATGCGGACGGGAAAACATCAAGCGCTTAACCGCGGAATGCAAAAAGAATCTGCTGATTCCATACGGCTTTATCATTAGCACGACGGCATCTGAGTGGCGGAATATGCGGGCTGAGTCCGTCATCGTTTAGGTCGACCGAAATCGTCCTTCTACGAGTTCGGACCCACAATGGGCGAACTGGGTCCGAGTTCGCTTGCCTTCCGAAGAAGCCAGAGGTACTGACTGTCCAGGCGTCCGAGAAAGTCGGACGTGCTAAGGGCTTTTTGCTGGCAATTCGACTAAGGGGAGTTTCAATGCATACTTATCGACCGCGAGCACTCGACCCGACGAAGATTCTGACCCGCCGCGAACTCGGCACGGTACTGGCGGAACTGGCACGCAAGGCGCCTCGTTCACGAAGCACACGGCTGAATTTGGTCGTCTTCCGCCTGGCGGCCTGTTGCGGCTTGCGCGCCAGCGAGATCGCAAACCTGCAAATCGGCGA